>JAUVKE010000261.1 GCA_030592105.1 Desulfobacteraceae bacterium | reverse complement strand
TCTTTATTGTTGAAACCAAAGGGCTGGAAGACCTTGATGTGCCTTTGAAAATGGAAAGATTAAAGCAGTGGTGCGTTGATATCAACAAAGCACAATCAGAAATCAAGTATGATTACGTTTTTGCAGATGAGGAGAGTTTCGATAAATTCAAGCCAAAAAGTTTTGAGGAATTAATCAGAAACTTTACAAAATACTAAGGGTTCGCGCAAAAATAACTTTAATGAGCATACACACCCGTAGTACACAACAAGGCATGAAGAATTGACAACAGAGCTTACATCGCACTAAGAGAAAAAACAAAAAAATAAAATGGCTATCCCTTTTTTAAGTTTGCAGCATTTTTCAGTAAAATTTAATTTAAGATCAGGACCAATACATCTGGCACTGTTTTTTGCTCGCAAAAAACAGGATGGAGAGATGGATGTGACAATGCTGGATAACATTGCCACATAAAAACAGTACTGGCAGTATGTTCAAACGCTATGTAACTAACTTGAAACTTTTTGGATAAATTTAATCATTTCTTCATATGAAGAACTTTGAGTAAACACTCCGGCCACACCTATTTCTTTTAATTTCGGTATGTCTTCATCAGGGATTACCCCTCCAACAATCAGTGGCTTATCGACCCCAACTTCCTTCATCTTAGCTATAATTTTTGTTGCAACATTTAAATGTGCTCCTGACAGAATACTGATACCAACTACATCGACATCTTCCTGGATTGCAGTATTGACCACTTGCTGGACTTTTCTGCGCAATCCTGTATAAATAACCTCCATGCCGGCATCCCGCAGGGCACTTGTAACAAGCAGAGCGCCCTTATCATGTCCGTCTAATCCAACCTTTGCCATCAATACTCTGATTTTTTTCTCTCCCATCACTTAATGCTCCTGATGCATAAATGCTTAATAAAATTTGATTGGCCTGTGCCCGAATTGATAATTAGGCAGATAAAACTGATAAAAAACCGGACAAGACCAATTTTTTCAGGCGGACACGATTTTATTCAATCTAATAGTAAATAATCGATCACAACCTTTTCCTGGTATAATTTTTTATAATGCTTCACCGAAAACATCCCGAAGCTCGTCAAAAATTTCGCCCATTGTCGCATACTCTCTAACTGCTTCAATAAACAAAGGGAGCAGGTTCACGCTTTCATCTTCAGCTGCATCTCTTATTCTACGTACACAAGCGTTAACTTTCTCATTATCACGATTCTTTTTCAACTCGGCAAGGCTCTCTATTTTTCTTTCTTCAACTGTTTCACGCACCTCAGGATCATACTGTACCGTTCTTGGAGTGGTAACTTCTATCTCATCTGCATCATTATATTTATTCACACCAACCTGAACTGCAGACCCATCGTCCATCTTTTTTCTCCAGTCGTCCGAAGCGCGCATAATCTCAGTTTTCATCCAGCCGCTATCTACAGCCTCTACTGCACCTCCCATTTTATCGATTTTGTCCAGAATCTCCATGATTTCTTCTTCATATTGATTTGTGAGTGATTCTATATAGTAAGAACCAGCAAAAGGATCATATACATCACAAAGCCGTGCTTCTTCCATGATAATTCTTGCGCCGTCTTCTTCTATCTGCTGCGCTTCCATGCTGTGTCCCAGGCCAAGGGGCTCATCATAAGCAGGTGAACAAACAGGAGGCTCTCCGATCATTGCGCTGAATACAGCGCTTATGGTGGACCGCATAACATTATTTATGGGGCGCTGTTTGGTAGCAGTCCAGAACCCGCACAAAACACCTCCCAGATCCCGTATGATCCAGTTCTGTGGATTTTTTGACTTTAGCGTGTCACGCATAATTTTGGACCATACACGCCTGGCAGCACGGCGGGCTGACAGTTCCTTTAAGACCTCCATGCCGCCTCCAAAGCCTAACCAGGTCATGCGCCTGGCGAATTTGTCAACATCAAGTCCGGCATCAATTCCTAATTTATAATATGCTATGGCATTGGCTATTGTAAAGGCTATGGTTTGTGCCGGGGTTGCTCCAAACTCCCTCATGTGGAAACCGCTGATACTCATGATATTAAACCTGGGCATATGCTCAGTGCAAAAAGTCATTGTATCTCTTTGCATGCGCATTGATTGTTTGACAGGAAATATTTGAGTTCCCCTGGCAACATATTCTTTTAAAATATCATTTTGCGGTGTTCCCTGGAGTTTATTAAGGGGAATTCCCCGTTTTTCAGCAAGTACCGCATACATTGCAATAAAAAAATTGGAGCTGCCGTTTACAGTCCAGTTTGAAGCAATTTTGTCAAGATCCATATCCCCTGTAAAAGCTTCATATATTATTTCAAAGTCACGCAAAGAATCGATTGCAACTCCAACCTTGCCTACTTCACCTTCTGCAAATTCATCGTCGGAATCACGACCGGTTTGTGTGGGAAGATCGCAGGCAAGATTGGGTCCGCCAACCCGGAAGCCTTTTTCGCGCACGTCAATATAATAATCCCTGGTATCCTCAGGGGTTCCAAATCCTGAATAGCGGCCGGCACGTTTGGCTTTAGTCTTGGCCCCTGTTGAACTTCCCTTCCCCCATGCAAGCTGTATAGAGTTTACAGGAAATTTACCGGGAACATATGGGGGAACACCAGGAAAACCTACATCCTGAAGGAAATCAAAATCTTTTATATCAAGGGGAGTGTAGAATTTAGTGGGATTTTCCGTTAATTTTAATTTTTCCAAAGCTTTATTTACAGGTCCGGCTTCCCATTTTTCTTTAGCTTCTTTTATTTTGTTCAGTTCTTCTTCTTTAAAAATCGACATATTTTAATTCTCCTTTGATAATAGATAACAAACGGTTTTTATTCAAAAAAAACATCTATAAAATTATTTAATACTACAAATCTATTTTTTCAAAAATAATTTCTGAAGCTGTATACGGATCTATTTCCCTGTTAATAATTTTTTCAACATATTCATCAAAATATTTTTCTCCGTTTTTATTATTAAATATACGGGCTTCCACTATTCCTTTGACAAGACTGAGAAGCTGTTCCTTATCATATGCCTTTTTTTTAAGTAAACCTGTTGTTGTAAGATATTCTTTATGTCTTTTTATTCCATCAACCAGCTCTGAAATTCCTTCACTTTTTGTTGCTGTTGTTTTGAAAATTTCAGGGCGCCAGGAATTTTTACCTGAGGCAAATCTCAGCATACCATTAATATCTTTCGTGGTTTCATCAACCCCGTCACGGTCTGCCTTATTTACTACAAAGATATCTCCTATTTCCATAATTCCGGCCTTCATGGCCTGGATACTGTCTCCCATTCCAGGGGCCATAACAACGATGGTTGTGTAAGCCATTCGGGCAATTTCCAGTTCAACCTGTCCCACCCCGACTGTTTCAATAATTATTACATCTAAGCCCATGGCATCCATAACATAAACTGCATCTCTGGTTGCCTTGGATAAGCCGCCAAGATTCCCTCTGGTGGCCATGCTGCGGACAAAAACACCATCCCCTTCGTTTTTTTGCATTCTGATGCGATCACCAAGAACAGCACCTCCTGTAAAAGGGCTTGATGCATCAACAGCAATAACTCCCACTGTTAACTCTTTTTCTCTGCAAATACCAATCAGCTCCGAAACAAGGGTGCTTTTTCCGGCTCCTGGAGAACCTGTAACACCTATTAAATAGGTTTTCCCTGTGTGTGGGAAAATTTTTTTAATAATTTTAACAGCATCATCATTATTATTCTCAATCCTGGTAATTAATTTGGCGGCTGAAACAATATCACCGGTTAATACCTTTTTTGTTAGTACGTCCATAAGTTAAGCCTTTGGATAAATTAGATATATGTTAAACTTTTTGATTTGCGAGCCTCGTTTTCAATGGAGGGTATGGACTTCTGAATCGTATTTATTTACTCCTGCATGTTGGAAAGTGATTTTTTTGCCGGTGAGTGTTTCGAGTTTATCTGGAAATGAATATAAAGAATCAATGGATAAAAGACCTGGGATATGGGACAAGGCACCTGTTTTATCAAGAAAACTTAGTTTTCCAATGGTCATAATGATCGTTTCAGGTTGATAAGAATATATCTCTTTGATTAATTCCAGTTTTGATTCTATGGGGAGTGAGAGATCAATTATCACCATGGAAAAAGTATTATGCTTTACATATTTTTTTACGGCCCCAAT
>JAUVKE010000148.1 GCA_030592105.1 Desulfobacteraceae bacterium | reverse complement strand
TCTCAATATCATTAAATTGTTTTAAATTGATTACGAGTTGTTTCATACCTTGTGTGAATTCTTTACCTTGAAATGACATTGGCGCAACCCCATATAACTTTTAGCAACAATCCCCGTATTTTATACGAAAATTGTAAGCTATTGCAATAGGGTTGTCAAGCAATAAATATCAAGTCATATGGAATACGCTATAATAAGATTAAAAATGATGTGCGTTTTTTCATTGGTTTGCTCCTTTTTTTATCACGAAAACACGAAAGTACGAAAACACGAAAAGTTAAAAAATATACATTTCTCATAAAAACCTTCCACCTTCTACCTTCCTACCTATCTACTTATCACAACAAAATATCAGTAATCAATCTGATTAAAATAATTTTGCTCCCTGTTTTCGGGCATCCTATTATAGTTGTCCCTTTGTCAACGGTTTTAATAACCGTATTGAAAATTTTTCTGCTCTCTTTTTTGATAAAGACTTCGATTACTGCGTTTTCGGAAGTAATCTTTTGAGGTATAATTTTAAGTTTACTTCCTCCGGGCAGCGGCATTGTTCCTGTTTTGCCGGTGTGAAGATAAAATGTTTTTTCGCTGACCAGCCTGAAGCTTGAATAGTTGAGAGTTTTTTTCAGGCTGTCAACCGCTCCTGATAGTTCTGCGTCGATATGATCGGAGTCTTTTCCTGCTTCTATAATCTGCGCTTTTATTATAATTTTTCTTTGCGCCGCAAGTTTTTGTTTGTCTTTAAGAACAGTTTTTTTGCAAAGCAGTTTTGCAAACATAAAGGTTTCAAGCTTTGGGTTTTCCTTAATGACCGGAGCGAGCGCGCTTTGGGCCAAAGATATTTTACCGGAATTTTTTATTGCATTGACTGCATTATACATTTGCCGGTCAGGAAATTGTGTATTATCTTGCAGACCGGCTATGCATATCTGCTCCATGATTTTAACAGCGGTTGAATAGTCTCTACCTTCAATCGCAAAGGAAAGGGCAATGATTAAATCCTTCAGATAAGCAGCAGGTTCGGCAAAGTGTTTGAGCCGCAGCAAAAATGGGAAAGCTGTATCGTATTTTCCATTTTTTAAAAGCGCAAGCGTGTAAAAATGGAGGGAATAACCCGAAATCTGCTCCGGCTTTATATCCTTTAATGTTTCGGTGTAAATCCGGTTTGCTGTTTCATTTTGCCAGCCCGCCCCGGGAATCGCCGACAGAAGATAATAAATCTCTGCGGTCGGCCTGATAAGATCTGCCTGTTTTTGGGAATTGTTAATAAGTTCCCTTATTTTTACATTTTTTTGCCAGAGGTTGTCAAATATCCTTGCAAGATTTTCTTCATTCTTTGCCTCTGCAAGATCTGCCAGCAGGATAATTTCCAGTTCACGATCTAAAGGTAATCGGTCAGGGTCGGTTTCGGCAAGATAATTACGGATGGTTTTATCCTGAATGTTAAAATAAAAAGGCTCCGGTACAACACTGTTCAAGCGGTCACAATCCGGAAGTTTTACGTTCACCGACCGCCCCGCGCAATTATTCAAAGCAGCCGTAATTATCAGCAGCAGCATTATTTTAAATATCATTTTCATTTTTTACTCTCCTTTGCCTGTGCAAAAAGAAAAACCGCTGGCCTTTTCAATCATGGCGCAGACTTCATCTTTTGTTTTTTCACCATTGCCGGCAGCCATAATTTGATACTGATAACGATTATGGTCTTTTAAAACCGCTTCTTTGCGAAATATTTCAAACTGCATCATGGGTAGTTTTTTCGATAAAAACTTCACAAAAGACTCTGCATCAAGAAAATTATCAAAGACCGTTAAAACAAAATGTTTTTCCCTGACTGCGGAATCAGGAAGATTCAGCCCGGCTGTCTTTAAAATCTTTTTCAGGTGGGAATGGATATAATGAACATATTCATTGCAATCTTCCCTTATTGTAACATTATCTATATCCACGCCTCCCTGTCCGCAATAATAGGCTGCAAGCGCAAGGTATGGGTCATCTAACCGTGTATTCAAATCGGAAAGAAGATGGGCCCCTGTATCAATATTTTCAGCAGGATCGAAAAGTTGTTCTTTTTTTACGCCGTAATCACCTGCGGTCGCGGGCATAATCTGCATAAGCCCAATAGCGCCTTTGGAACTTACGGCATTGGGGTCAAAAAATGATTCTCCGCGGGCAACCGCGAGCAGATAGGGAAGGGGAAGCCCGTACCGCCGCGCGGCCTCTTTGAAAAGCTTCTGATAGGGATACCCTTTGACAGGGGGAGCATCTGCAAAGATCTCTTTCAGGTCTGAGTTGATTATGGGGTCCGGCGAAATTGCCGCATAAGCCTGCCCAAATCCCGAAACAAGAAGCGGCAGCCACAGGTAAAACATAACGTTTCTAATGATCTTCATTGATTCCCTCCTTCAACTGTGGGTATGATTTTTTCAGAGGCCTGTCCGCTTTCAAATCCGGAAAAGACCGCCTCGCCGCCGGCCTTGATTGATAAAATTCCATTGCGCGATTCTTTTTGCAGTCGGTCTAATCTTTGAATAACCCTGTTTTCAAGTTCCTGATCCGTAAAAGATACCATTACCCGGCGGTCGTTAAAAGAGCGCAGGGCAGGAAATAATCTGCTTATAATATCTATAAAATAGTCCCTGTCTTTTCCGGTTTTAATCTCCCACAGGCTTGCGGGGATGTTTGAAACACTCTTGAAAACCACTGAATCTTCCGTGGAAAAACCCTCGAAAAAAAGATCAAACCCCTTTGCCTTTGCACGGCAGAAAATCCGCACCTTTCCTTTTGCCATCAGCAAAAGCAGATCCCGGCGGGTGTGAAACTGCATAAATACGCCTTTTTGCATAGGCGGTTTGTTGCTTATCAATGGTTTATCGGGTTTAGTTTGCGCAAAAGTTTCAGCTTTCTGCCTGGGTTCCGGTTGGGGTTTTGGTCGAAGTTCTGATCGTGGTTTCGGCCTTTTTTCTATTTTTAAGACAGGTTTTTGTTTTTGGAGATTTGCAGGTTCGGGCATTTGAATGGATACGCTTTTTTTTTCAGGAAATGTTTCCGCAGCCTTAAACGGCATGCTTTTAATCATGGAAAAAATTATCCAGAAAATAATCCCGATAATGGCCATAAACCGCATAATGTCTGTTTCCAGAACCTGATCGTCATGGCTGGAATCACCGCAAAGCAACGCTACTTTATTCATTTGCATCCGCCTCTTTCAAGATAATCTCGTCCCAGTTTCTGCCGATAAAAATAATTTTTAAAAGCCGCAGCATATATCCGCAGGCGCCTCCAAAAACAGTTGTGCTTAGAGCCAGAAGAAGCCCTCCGTTAACAAGATTTTCCAGAACACCCTGGGCGGTCATGTCGCTTGAAGCGCCTGTGCCGTCAAGGGCGCTCATAAGCGCTGTTTCCATCCCTATGGCCGTCCATATAACGCCCACTCCAAAAAACATGGAAATAGTTGTATTAAGCAGGCGGTCATAAAATGTAAGCCGTGAAAGAACAGAATTTTCTTTGCCGAGTTCGCTTCGAATCCTGTTGATCAGATAAAAATAGAGAGCAAAAAGCGCCCCAAACGGAACAATAGATAATTTAAGATGCCGGTACAATGCGGACAGAGGATGGAGCAGCCAGTCAGGGGATGCGGTAATCGTAATCATACCGCTAAAAACCCCGGCACAGACAAACAAAAAGCTCCAGAATATTGAAAGAATTAAAATAGTAAATATTGACTTCATACCACCTCCCACCTTCAATCTTCCACCTTCAACCTTATCTCAAGCTCTTTTTCAGCCGACTCAATTTCGCTTTTCATAAGAATTATCCCTTTTGCGGCAAACCCGGCCTTTTTCAGCTCAAGTTCCCTGGCAAATTCCAGTTTTATTTTATCGCGATCAGTACTTTCCATATTCTGCAAGGTAACGAAATTTTTCCAGAAGCTCATTTTTAAAAATTTTTGAACCTTATCATCATCAAGATTTTGATCTTTTTTCAAAAATTTTTTGAACTTCTCTTCCACATCATCTATCCCTTTTTCAACCGCGGCCTGCAAAAAATCGACGGCTTCTTTAGAAATAATCTCTTGCCGATCTATTTCAGGCAAAGATTCAGGATTATCCTTAACTGGTGTTTTTAATATGTTATTCTGTATCTTGTGAAGAACAGGTTCTGTTTTTTTAATTACTGTTTTTAACGGTTCTACAGCGATTTTTTTAAAATTAATAATTTCTGTTGAGATAAGTATCATACAAATAACCGCAGCCAGAACAGCCGACATAATTATAACAAACAAAGTTTTCATTCAAATTTCCCCACTAATCTCCGATCAGGAAATTATAAGAAATAAAATACAGAAAGATCCCAGCCGGACATTAATCAATTTTTCTGTTAAATACTGATCACTTAACTTCATTACAAACTGCCCATATAGCGTTATAAACACGCATTGCATTTGAAAATTGAACGTCGGGATCTCCTTGTTTGCAGGCTAAAAAACCTTCCTGTTTAAGAATATATTCCTTTTCAATATTTTTTTTTATGCTGCTCAGATTACGGCAGCAAGCCGTCATATCTTTATCTGGCAGGCTACTAAACACTTTTGAAAAATAATAATTCCATAATTTTTTTGCTAAATCCGGTGGCACCTTACCAGCCTGATTTAATGGATTCACAAAATTGTCCCAGATAATATCAGCATTTTCAGGATTTGCGCTGTTTTTACTTTGCACAACAAGCTTTGCAAAAATTTTTTCAAAAAACTCCTGAGTATAAGGATTATTATTTACCACTTCAAGCGCCTGACTGCAGGCAACTTCCGGTTTAAAGGACTCAATTTGTGCAATCATGGTTAAAGGTGATGGTATGGGAATTGCCCCTGTATTTGTCATTTTTTGTGTTCCCGCACATCCTGAAGCAAAGAAGCAGATAACTGCGGATATAAGTATTGTTATTTTTTTCATTATATTTATTCTCCTTGTTTCGATTATGTTCTTGGTTTAAACCCGCCAAATTTTTTTTTCTTTACAGCCGGTGATACAGGTGTATTTTTTTTACGATAGTATTCTATTACTTTTGCATTTGCTCTGGCCGACAGACCGGCGCCTGTATATTGCAAACCAAGTACCTGGGGCATCGCACTTACAGCATTTGTGGCATTAAAAATAATTTCGCCATATTCACGCTGAGATTCCAGCATAAATTTTGCTTTTTCAAATTTTTCTGCAAGATATCTGGCACGTTTTGCTTTTTTTGTCATAGATATCTGCGTACTTCCAGCTCTTATCACTTCCGAAAGTTCATTGCCAAAATCAGGTACAAGCTTTTCCAGCACCTTAAACATCTCATCTGTCGGATCAAGATAACCAATTGATTCTATACCAAATGGCTCTGTACTATCATTAGAATCATTAGAACCTTTATACTTTGAATTTTGAGTCATGTCCCCAGAATTTAAAGACTGAGCGGCTCTATCCATTGCAGCCTGGTAAAGAGAAGCCGGTGTTTGCCCTACTGCTTTTTCAATAATAATGCGGTTTGTGGACATGGCGCCCTGTTCATATCTGGCGGCTACATCCGGCAGGTATTCAGCAAGACTGCCGTAAAGCAGTATGCCGGTTTCACGCATCTGGGATGCCATTGCCTTGCATGCATCGCTGACATTTGCCGGATCAAAATTTTCCCCTCCTCCGCAGGAGCTGCTCCAGGTTTCATATTGCGTGTCGAATTTTTTCATAAGTTCTGTGATGTTACGGGCCTTTGACGATGAAGCAAGCTGGCCAAGCTCAGACCGGGTATTGGTTATCACCCGCTGGATAGCGACCCCTTCGGCTGCAAAGCCTGCGGACGCCGTTCCGATAAAAAAGAAGATTGCCAAAATAATAAAGACTGTTTTTTTCATTTTTTTCCTCCTTAGAATATTAAATGTTAAAAAATTAAATTTTTAAAAAATCGGCTTTTAAAAACTATTGACGGATAAGTTGAAAAAATATTCATTTTTTTTTTAATATGACAAAATATTTTGTGACTACTCACGTGGTCAGGCGGAAGTTGTTTAGACTGAAGGCAGGAAGGTAAAAGCAACCTCCTCGTTCCCACTGTCCTCCGTGGGAATGCATATCATGTTAGGTTCCCACGCTGGAGCGGGAAGGTCGTAGGTTTGCGTTCCCACGCTGGAGCATGGGAACGAGGAATTACTTCAAATTCAGCAGCCACTCCCATACCGGAACAATTTTTAATGAATAATTGCCATGCTTTTCCAGTCGTTTCTCATCTTTGGTCAGAATCAGGCCGGTTAAAAGCCCCAGTTCACTGATTCCGGCAAGAAGAGCCTTTTTCTCCCGGTTATAAGTATTAATATGAACCATATCATAACAGACTTGAACAAGTTTGTTATTCCCGTTTTCCGTTATAGCGTATTCCATATGACTTGATATTTATTGCTTGACAACCCTATTGCAATAGCTTACAATTTCCGTATAAAATATGGGGATTGTTGCTAAAAATTATATGGGGTTGCGCCAATGTCATTTCAAGGTAAAGAATTCACACAAGGTATGAAACAACTCGTAATCAATTTAAAACAATTTAATGATATTGAGAACCGTCAAAATA
>JAUVKE010000453.1 GCA_030592105.1 Desulfobacteraceae bacterium | reverse complement strand
TATCATGGAGCCTGACCATGGACGTTAACCCTCAATTGCCCGCAGGCTGCCGATATATCTTCACCCTTGCTTCTGCGGACCATGGCTGCAAGACCATTTTTTGATAAAATATCACAGAACATATCAATCACAGATTCATCGGGCCTTGCAAAATTGCTTGTACTATACTCATTAAACGGTATAAGGTTTACTTTTGCTTTTATGGATCCAAGGAGCCTGGCAAGCCCCTTTGCATCTTCCATGGAATCATTGATATTTTTCAATAAAATATATTCAAATGTTATTTTTCTACGGGTGGCCAGACTATACTTTCTGCATTCGGGCATCAATTTTTCCAGGGGATATCTGTTATTTAGAGGCATCAGCTTACTTCTTGTATCATTATCAGCCGCATTTAACGAAACAGCCAGATTAACCTTTGTATCCTGGCCAAGGCTGGATAATTTGGAAACTATGCCTGCAGTGGAAATTGTAACTTTTCTGTTGGAAAACTGCATGCCGTATTTGCCATCTGTTATAATATTAGCAGCATTTATTACATTTTTATAATTTGCCAGGGGTTCTCCCATTCCCATAAAAACTATATTAGCCAAAGGTTTTTTTGCACCAAGAGTCTTTTTAACATGGAGAACCTGGCCGGTAATTTCACCAAGTTTCAGGTTGCGGACAAAACCGCCCCGGGCAGTAAGGCAAAACTTGCACCCTTGCGCACATCCAACCTGACAGGAGATGCAGAGAGTATAATGATTTTTTTCAGGTATAAGAACAGTTTCTATGTATTCACCGTCATGTAACCGGAAAAGATATTTTTTAGAACCATCTGTTGATGTCTCCACCCTGGTTTCATCTAAACCATCAATTGCAAAATGGGTCGAAAGAAATTCTCTTCTATTTTTTGCCAGGTCTGTCATGGCATCAAATGATTCAACCTGGCGCATATAGACCCATTGAAAAATCTGCTTTGCACGATACGGTTTAATTCCATGGGATATCAGCCATGCTGAAAGCTGATGTAATGTAAAATTTTTTATATTCGGTTTTAAATCTGTTTTCATTTATGATAAGTAATAAAATTTATATTATATATATAGATTGTCAGTAGTGGTTGATTAGAAAATTGCAAAAAAGAAAATATGGGAAGTTTCTAACCGGACACTAATGATAAATTGTCAGATAATTAAAGGTACTTTGTTTATGGCATTTTCATGCAAAAAAATATTGATGGTTCGCCTGGGAGCCATAGGCGACGTGATAAGGACACTCCCTGCACTGGACGCCCTGAGAAAAAATTTTCCAGCCGCCCATATTGCCTGGATTGTTGAGGAAAAATCCGAATCTATTCTTGCAGGGCACCCCCAACTGGATGAATTGATTATTATACAAAGAAAAAAATGGGCGACAAATATACGTAACCCCGCAACTTTCTTTCCGACTATAAAGGAAATCCTATTATTTATCAAGGAGCTTAGGGAAAAGAGATTTGATATGGTCCTCGATTTTCATGGAATATTTAAAAGCGGGTTAACAGGTTTTTTAAGCGGAGCCGGTAAACGATTCGGTTTTACACGTAAATTTACAAAAGAGATTAATTTTTTATTTAATAATTATCGTATTGATCTTCCTTCTGAAAAAATGAACAGGGTTGAAAGAAATCTTTTTCTCCTCAGCCAAATGGGAATAGATCCTGATTCCCAGCGGAGTCAGGCTGTTTTCCCTTTATTTGATGAGGATAAAGAAGCAATGGACACTTTTTTTCGACAAAACCTTGGCCCAGGTTGTAAACCTATTATAGTTATTCATGCTGGCAGCAGTGAAGGTACAGAATATAAGCGGTGGGAACCTGCCAAATATGCACGTCTTGCAGATGCGCTCATTGAAAATTACAATGGGGAAGTTATTCTCACATGGGGGGGGAGTGAAATAAAGATCGTGCAGAAGATCACAAATATGATGAAAAATGATCCGATTATAGCCTGCCCAACAACCAGTTTAAGACAACTGGTTCAATTAATAAAACGTTGTGACCTTTATATAGGCGGCGACACAGCACCGATGCATATTGCTGCTTTTTCCCATGTTCCTGTGGTTGCCATATTCGGGCCGACAGATCCGGTTATAAACGCTCCTTTTGGTGATAATGACAGTTTTATTGTTAGAAAAGACCTCCCATGCAGTCCATGCAGAAACAGAAAATGTAAAACAAGGGAATGCACCAAAAAAATCTCCCCTGATGAGGTATTCACGGCGGTAAAAAATCTAATCAGGGATATGCAGCCCATGGAAAATCAGGAACAAATTTATGCG
>JAUVKE010000205.1 GCA_030592105.1 Desulfobacteraceae bacterium | reverse complement strand
ATTTTGTACTGCCTGGGGCAATATCCACTCCAGCGTTTCTTTTGGAAAATCTATAAAAACGTTTTTGAAATTATGATCGTGGGATTTTTGTTTCATATTTTTTTTTATTTGCCTGTTTGTCGCTGATAATATTATGGTGACAAATTTATTCCTTTAAAAAAAATAACAAACAGGGATGCTAAAGGCAACTTTTTTCATTATTTTACAGTAGTGTCGGCTATAAAGTTGCAAGAAAAAAGCTGATAAAAAAATGCAAATATTGTTTTCAAATTTTGTTAAATTCATATAGGTATTAAAAAATAATCAGGCACCTAATAGATTGTCAGATAATAACCCTATTTTAAAACTTGGCACATGTCAGAGGGAGAAAGGCGTATTGTAATACTCCGATAACCGATAACGCAGTGAAATTATTATGTAACGGTTTGCTGATTTTGGACACGCTTCAGCGCTATACAGGAAGTTTTCCTTCGGGCAAGAGACAGTTTACAACTTTATTAATTATATGTTTTCACACGGGAGGAGGAAATGCGTAAATTTCTGGTAATCAGTATCTCTGCAGTAATTGTTATTGTAGCAGTTATTCTTTTTTTTATGATCAACCTTGATCTTATTGTAAAAAAAGGAGTTGAGAAAGGTGGTTCCACGATCCTTAAGGCAAAAGTGGAACTTTCAAGTGTTGACTTGTCCATATTGGCAGGGTCATGCCAGCTAAAAGGTCTTACCATAGGGAATCCTGAAGGATTTAAAACCGCGTACGCATTTCATGTTGATAAATTCAATGTTGATATGGATACTTTTTCAATTCTGTCTGACACAATTCATATTAAGGATATTTTAATAGATGCTCCTGGAATTATTTTTGAGGGAGGACCTAAAAAGAATAATTTAAAACAGCTCCAGGTCAACGTAGAAGCCTTTACGTCTTCTGATTCCAGGAAAAAACCAGATGAAAAATCTGTATCCACCTCCCCCGGCAAAAAGATTGTAATCGACCATCTTAAGCTCACAGATGTCTCCATCAATTTTAATATGGGCATGCTTCAAAGTAAAACTATTTCTATTCCTGTTATTGAATTAAGAGAAATTGGCGGGGAAAAAGGGATTAATGCTCCGGAGGTGATAAAAGCTGTTTTAGAAGCATTGAATAAAGCTGTAATTCCTAATTTAACAGGTGATATGTTTAATTCGGAAAAGATAAAAAAGACTGCTGAAACTTTGGAAAAAGGGTTGAAAAAAGAGGTTGAAAATTTTCAAAAAAAGATTGATACAGAGGCAGATGATGTAAAAAGTAAGATTAATCAATTAAAGGGAGTGTTGGGTATGTAGGAAGAAATATTTGTTTTTTTACAGGAGGCAAGGATGAAACAGAGTAATATAAAAAAAAAGATGTGGCTTTTTGCAGTATGTATCTCTTTTATTTTTAGTTTATTCAGTGGGTGTGTGACCACAGGGGGCGGAGTCCTTTTTGGATGGGGAGATGAACCAGAACGGAAGGATCATGTCCATTATGAAAAACATGGAGGACCTCCTCCCCATGCCCCTGCCCATGGATACCGGTCAAAATACCGTTATAAATATTATCCTGATACTAGTGTTTATTTTAATTCTTCCAAAGGACTCTATTTTTATCTTAATGGAGATAGCTGGACAATGTCAGCATCTCTTCCTGATTATTTGAAAGTTAATCTTGGTAGTTCTGTAAGCATAGAGATGGATACGGATAAACCTTATACTAAATATAAAGATCATAAAAAAAAATACCCTTCTTCAAAATCGAAGAAAAAGGGTAAGAAAAATAAGCCGGGGAAGAAAAATTTTTGATGTATGTATACGTTCCCAGGCAGAGCCTGGGAACGAGGCTGCGGCCGTTATTTACCGCTGAAAACAGGGGCCCGTTTTTCCACAAAGGCGAGTATGGCTTCATTAACATCTTCACTTTTTAAGCATATGTTCTGCAGCGCAGCTTCAAAGTCACATGCTGTAACCAAATCTGTTTCAAGCCCCTTGTTAATGGCTTTTTTTGCCATGGCCATGGCAAGGGGAGCCCTTTTGGCAAGTTTGTTTGCAAACGCCATGGCTTTAGTCATTAGTTGGTCTGCCGGAACAACCTGTAAGACCATGCCGATGGAAAGCGCTTCTGAAGCGTCTATCTGTTTTCCTGTAAGAATAAGCTCCCTGGCCTTTACAAGCCCCACAATTTTCGGAAGCCTGTAAGTTCCCCCAAGATCAGGGATTAATCCTAAATTTGTGTAAGCCATGGCGAATTTTGCGTTATCTGCTGCGATTATAAAGTCTGATGCCAGGGCAATATCACAGCCATTACCCAGGGCATAACCATGGACAGCTGAAATTACGGGTTTTTTAAGATTTTCAAAGGCAAATATGTGCTGGAGGCGCTTCATCAGATTTTCCATCTCCAGGACAGTAAATGTATTTAATGTTGAGGCAAATTTAAGGTCCAGCCCCGTACAAAAAGAATCTCCTTCGCCGTTTATAACAACTGCCCTGATATTTGAATCGGCAGCAATCTCTTCAATGGCCCTGCCAAAATCTTCATAGGCCTCCATGTTCAAAGCATTTTTTACCTGGGGCCTGTTAATAGTCAATATTCCAATATTATCTTCTTTTGTTAGTATAATATTTTTCATTTTAAACAATTCCCATTTTTTTGTTATATTTTTATCAACTCGTAATCACGACTTCCCAGGCCGAGACCTGCGGCATAATCGAGCTGAACAGGCCAATCGACCCTTGGATGAAGCCCTGAAAACTTATCTTCCCCGGATTTTAAATTTAATTTAAGGGATGAACCCAATATCCCCTCTTCATTGTTCACCAGATCAACAGATGCCTGGTCAATGGCCACAGGATCTTTTGAAGCAACAACCCCTATGTCCCTTACAATGGGCGCATCATTATGGGACATACAATCACATGCAGGGGAAACATCTGTAATAAAATTAACAAAGAGCGATTTTTTCTCTTTTCCCTTTAGAACCCCCATGGTATATTCCACCATGTTTTCCAGAAAAACAGGTATGTTCTGGTTCCACTGGATTTGAACAGCATCGTTTGGACAGATAATAATACATTCACCGCAGCCGATACATTTTTCAGAATCGATAATCGCTTTTTCGTTATCAATTGAAATAGCATTTTGCGAGCAGTGATTTGCGCACTCACCGCAGCCGATACATTTTTTTGCCGATATTTTCGGCCCCAGGGTTGAATGCTGCGCAAGCTTACCCCGGCGTGATGCGCATCCCATTCCAAGATTTTTTAATGTTCCGCCAAAACCGGTCAGCTCATGGCCTTTAAAATGGGCAACAGCCAAAAGAGCGTCTGCATTAACAATGTCCGACCCTATATAGACCTTTTTAAAACGTTTTTGATTTATTGTTATGGGCGTTTCACTTTTTCCCCTTATCCCATCTGCGATTATGGCAGGGGCTTCAACTACTGAATACGCAAACCCGTTTTGTATGGCTGTAACAAGATGAGCAGGGGAATCGCTCCTTGTTCCGGCATACAAAGTGTTGCAATCTGTGAGATATGGAGAACCGCTCAAACCTTTTACCATTTCCACAATCTTTCTTATGTATACAGGCCGAATGTAAGCGGTGTTTCCCAATTCACCGAAGTGAAGTTTGATGCCCACAAGATCTTTTTTTGCTACTATATCCGGCAAACCAGCAGTTAAAAGGAGTCTTCCGATTTTCATAAGAAAATTTTCGCTGTAGTTAGCCTTTAAATCTATAAAATATACTTTGCTTTTCATAATTATTTATTTAAGGGTGTGAAGAAAAATATCCCCTCCCCATAATCCCCATCTTTTATTTGACAATCTATAAAAAAGGTCTAAACAAAATCTTTGCTTAAATGGATGCAAAGCCTATACTTTTTCCAGTTCATCATTTTTTATTGAAAAGCAATGCTTTTGCTCTGGAAAGTTTCTGTTTTCCACATCCTTTTTATATCCTTTTATTGCAGATAAAATGGTCTCATTGATATTTGTATACTGCTTGACAAATTTTGGAGTAAAACGATCGAATAATCCAACCATATCATGGGTTACCAGCACCTGACCGTCGCAGTTTATCCCTGCTCCAATGCCGATGGTGGGGATGGAAACCGCTTCGGTTATCATTTTGGAAATAGGTGATGTTATGGCCTCTAAAACAATGGAAAAACACCCGGCATCTTCCAGTGCCTGGGCGTCATCTATCAGGGCTTTTGCAGCTTCAGCAGTTTTTCCCTGGGCTTTATATCCTCCAAGTGCTGAAATAGTCTGGGGTGTGAGTCCTATATGCCCCTGTACAGGAATTCCTGCATCGATTATTGCTTTTGCTATTTTTGCCATGTTTCGGCCACCTTCCAGCTTTACACAATCTGCCCGGCCTTCTTTCATAAAACGGGTGGCATTTTCTATAGCTTTTTCAGAGGAAACATTATAAGAGCCAAAGGGCATGTCTCCAACTATTAATGAACTTTTTACAGCTCGGCTCACCGCTTTTGTATGATGAATCATTTCATCCATTGTAACAGGTACAGTATCATCATAACCTAAAACAACCATACCAAGAGAATCACCAACAAGGATTATATCAATTGCCGATCTGTCAATTAAAAGAGCCCATGGATAATCATAAGCTGTGAGCATTGTTATGGCTTTTTTGCTGTTTTTTCTGGCCTTTATATCCAGAACGGTTAATTTGCTCTGCTCCATTTTTATCTCCAAAGTTAGTAAATTAGGTTTTTGTGCAACTATTCAGCTAATATGTACGGCAGCAGGTATAATCTGATTAAACCATGAAAAACTCACAGATAAGAGGTCGTAAAGAAAGAATCTGTTAAAAATATAAGCTTGCGTAATAGTATACCAGAAAATAACGTCAATAAATTCAGCCCTGATGGATTCTTTCTTAACGCTCTCTAATCCGTTCAAACAAATTCAAAGTTTTAATCAGATCATACCTGCTGCGTATCTTAAATCAGCGACGCTGAATAGTTACATATTTTTTTAAATATTTATTATATTCTGTAAATTTCTGCTTTGATATAAAGTTAAAAAATTTATCGGCTTTAAGCTCAGCAATTGGTGTTTTAACT
>JAUVKE010000490.1 GCA_030592105.1 Desulfobacteraceae bacterium | reverse complement strand
TTCATCGCGAATAGACATGGTAAATGCCAGTTCATGCATTGCATTTCCGCCAGCTTCCCTGAAATCATAAGAGCTTGTATACCAGATGTTCCATTTTGGCATATTTTTAAGGATATATTCCATAAAATCATTACCCCATCTGGCACAGGTGGAAAATTTGCCTTTATGGAGCAGCCAGTCCATCTTGCTTGGCGCAATAGCAGGACCATAATAAAATATCCCCCCCCCAACGCCTCTTAACTTACTTATATCAATACCCCGCTTTTTTGCTACCAGAATATATGACTGCCAGATATCAGGATAAAAAGTGTCACTTGAGATGCTTAAAGCTTCGAGTGGCATATCTTTGCTAAGGTCTTCAACATCTTTAAGTGAATGGATTGTAACCCCTGTTACACCTAACTGACCTGCTGAATATGGCTGATCCGGTTCAATTCCATACATGGTCGGACCGTCAATTTCCCAGTCTAACACGCCCTGACCAAGTTCAAGCAGATACTTGCATCTTTTGTTAAAAGCTTTGGGAGAAGAGAGACCGGCAATTTCACGAATATTCCACAATTTTCCCCTGTACATTAATGGATGGTGCCCGCGTGTAAAAGGAAATTCACCAGGAAGGCCTATTTCCTCTTTTTGATTGATATGTTTTATGTCTTCAGGCGTATATGAACTTTTTAACTCTATACCTGATACTGTGGAAAAATTAGTCTCTTTTTCCATATATTTTTTGGTTACATCTTCTGCTTTTATCATAACTTATATCTCCTGCTTATCCTTTTATTTGTTTTCTACATTCACCAAGACATAGGGATTGATTAAAGTTCTAATTTATCTTCCTTTAAACAGAGGTGGTCTTTTTTCCTTATATGCATTAATACCTTCTTTATGATCATATGTCTGTCTGCAAAAAAACTGAGCATAGCATTCATAATCCATCTGCATCTGCAAATCGTTGTTTGGAGCCCGATGCAGGGCACGTTTGGCCAGCTTAATAGCAACAGAAGGACCGGAAGCAATATTCTCAGCCATTTCTAAAGCTTTATCCATTAACTGTTCATGAGGAACAATTTTATTTACCAGCCCGATTCTTAAAGCTTCCTGAGCGTCTATAATCTCACCTGTCAGAGTCATCTCAATGGCCTTGCTTACACCGACAATTCTTGGCAGATAATAAGTGGCCCCCATGTCCGGAATCAGGCCCATTTTAACCCACACAGCACCGAAACGCGCTTTTTCCGAAGCAATTCGAATATCGCTTATCAATGCAGTAGACAGACCCGCACCTACTGCTACACCGTTTACCGCTGAAATAACAGGTTTAGCAAAATTTCCAAAAAGATTAGTTAAATCCTCTATCTGCCGGATGTTTTCAGTTGGGCCAACTTTTTCTTCATTTTGCAAGTCTCCTCCCAATCTGGAAACAACATCTGAGCCTGAGCAAAAGCCTTTACCTGCTCCGGTAATAACAACAGCCTTAATTTTATCATTTTTGCTGATATCATTAAGGATTTCAGGTAATTTCTCATACATTTCAGTAGTGTAGGCATTAAATTTATCAGGCCGGTTCAAGGTTATAACTGCGAACTTCTTTTTCTCCTCAACAAGAATTTCATTGAAATCCATTTTAAGCTCTCCTGTATTTGCCATCTATTATCAAAAAGTTATAAACTCAAATTCAGCCAGCCATGGTTTTTAAACATCTGAATAGTTACGAATATTATAAATTACAAAATATATTTTCACAAGACAAAAATAAAATTTAAAAATAGTTTGCCATTTTGGGCGGGCACAGCAAAGCTTCCATTGTGTAAGTTTTTTGCCTGGCACTATATGGTTTTATACTGAAGGGGTTGGGAAAAAAATCTTTGTGTACAGGTTTAACGCAAATCTATCTGTTATAGATGCAATAAAATCACAAACAGCTCTTTCTTTTGAAAACATATTCTCTGG
>JAUVKE010000011.1 GCA_030592105.1 Desulfobacteraceae bacterium | reverse complement strand
TCGATTATATTTAAAAGATCTGCGGAAAAATTTTGTAACTCGGTTTCAATAATTCTTATTTTTTACGTAAAATGATTAAATGCAATTACAGCGGGGATGGCGGCGGCCAGCCCTGCCGCTGTGGCCACCAGTGCTTCGGAAATTCCCGGAGCCACCACAGACAGGCTGGCTGATCCTTTGGCTCCGATTTCATGAAAAGAATTCATGATTCCCCATACTGTTCCAAAAAGTCCGATAAATGGTGCGGTGTTTCCAGTTGTTGCAAGAAAAGGGATCAGTTGCATCATTTTTGTTGTTTCTGTTTTTATGGCCTGCCTGAGAGCCCTTTGTACATTATTAATTCCTGCAAATTTTGTATCAAGGGGATCTGTTTTATGATTGTCGGCCTGGGTATTTTGTGTGGCTGCATCGGCAGTGGCGCGGCTTAGTTTTTTTAGTTCCAGGTATCCCACACGAAAAATTTTTGCAACAGGACTTCCATGCATTGTTTTTGATTTAGTAAAAGCAGCGGAAAAATTTTTATTTTTCCAGAAAAAATCTGTAAATAAAATAGATTCCTTAAAAGCCTTGCTAAGGTAATAATATTTGATAATTATTATTGCCCACGAGGCTACGGAAAAAAAAAGGAGCAACAAAAGAACAAACCGGACCATAAAACCGGCATTGCTGATCATAGCAATTAAATCTAAACCTGAAGATGGCATGTCAGAACTCCATGGATAATGTTTGACTTTCAGCTGTAAAAGAAAGATTCTTAATATAATTTAGTATAATAATATATGCCATTTCAAGTATATGTAATTAAATGGAGTGTCAAGGATTTTGGATTTTTTTTAAATTAACATTTTTGAAAAGATTGCATAACTAGTTTATATATTTTATGATATGTAATAAATGTAAACATTATTATATCACATGGGATAAAAAATTTCCATATGGCTGCCGCGCTATGAATTTTAAAAGTAGCCGGTCGCCAGCTGCTGTTGTATTTAAAAACTCCGGTATTTCCTGCCAGTTGTTTGAAGAAAAAAAAAGAAACAGACCCCGGAAATGATAAAATCAGCCTGAAGATGAGACTGCATCTGAGTTGCCAAGTAAAAATAAAAGGATATCATGAATGAACAGAAAATAATTCAAAGATTGCTCTATAATGAAAAGATTGCTAAAAAATTTTATGATGTTGAAACAAGAATATTGACCATTTTGAATTATAAAGATTTTTTTGAAGTTTTACTCACTGAAATTGCAAAGACTTTTGAGATACCCTATGTATGGTTTTCTTTAATAAAACCTGGTGAGCTGTCAGATTTGATAAAATCATTACAAACATCTGAGGTTCTGATAACAAAAATCAATATTATTGAAAAAGATATTTTTTTTAATCTCATGGGCCATGGTATGCGGCCAATACTTGAAAATGATCATCTGGATAAATACGCAAAACTTATCCCCGATACTATTAAAAAGAGTGTTAAATCCATGGCCATGGTCCCCATCTCCATGGATGGTGGAATTATAGGGAGCCTTAATTTTGCGGATCGGTCATACTCCCGTTACTCTTCCTCGATTGATGCCACTCTTCTTGAGCAGCTTGGATTAAAAACCTCTTTGTGCCTGTCAAATGTTACTGCCCACGAGAAATTAAAATTCCTGGCATATCATGATCCCCTTACAGGCTTACTTAACAGAAGGGTTATGGAAACCGCACTTAAACGTGAATTTAACAGGGCAACCAGGTATGATAATATTCTTTCTGTTGTATTTGTTGATATGGACAACTTTAAGCGTATAAATGATAAGTATGGTCATGATGCGGGTGATAAATTATTAAAATATGTTGCTGATAAATTCCATGATCAGGCCAGAGAATCGGATGTTGTTGCCAGGTTTGCCGGGGATGAATTTGTTATTATTCTTCCTGAAACCACAGCTGAACAAGCAAAAAAAATGATGACCAGGCATAAGTTTTTCTTTCTTGAAAATTCATTGCGTATAAAAACAGAGACTATCCCCATATCCATAAGTTATGGTATCGCATCCACTGAAAACAACAGTTTTGAATCTCCAGAACAATTTTTGAAAAAAGCTGATGAAATGCTTTATATAAAAAAGAACAGGAAGAGTCAGAAAACAGATGATATAAAAAATCAAAATGTTATTTCACTTCCCATTACTTTGAAGGCTGAAAAGAAAAAACAGTAAAATTGGTTGATTGGTTAAAATTATAAGCTGGCAATCTTTGGTATGGATGGATTGTTTAAAAAAATAACATTTGCCACATAAAGTGTGAAGCGGGCTACATAATTTTTTTTTAAAAAAAAATATAAAAACCAGATTAAGTTTTTTATATTCTGTATAAACAAGTGTTTATAAGTTTTTTTGTTAATCTTTGTTTTGGCACGAACCTTGCTAATTTATTGTACAATAATTCAACAATTTTAACAGGGGGAAAAAGCTAAACTCATCGTGAGGTGGGGGCGGAAAGCTACGGGTCTTAAGGGAAGACAGCCGGGCTGCCGACTTAAATTATTTTTTAGGAGGGAATTATGAAAAAAAATATTTTAGGTTTTGCGTTTTTAGTAATGATTTTAGGAACTTCAGGGGGAGCGTTTGCACTTACAACCTTCTACGACACCTATTACGCAGACAAATACGGCAACCATTACGAATATGCAAATTCAGGGACTTTTTTATTCACTCAGGATGGGAATACTCCAAATGATAATGATGATGAAGGACTTAAAGCCCTTGAAGATTTGATAAAAAAAAATCTCGACGGATATGACGACATTATCCTCTCCTTTGTGGATAAAGACGAGATGGAGGCTATAACTATTACTCGTTCAACCTTATATGGCGGTTATAGTGGAACCTGGGAAGTTGCTATTGATGAGGATGAAAATCTCCTTAATTTCTACGCTGTAAAAGGTGGTAACGAATATGCTTTTTATTATGAAAATCCTGCAGCAAATTATGGATATTGGAACACTTCAGATCTTTTAAACAATGGGGGTAATGTACCTGAAATTTCACATTTTTCTGCCTATATAAATACCGCAGCTCCAGTTCCGGAACCCGCAACAACGCTTCTTTTTGGCATGGGTCTTGTCTGTCTGGGCTTTTTTGTAAAAAAGAAGAGCAAGAAATAGTAGTCTGAAAAAATATCTGACGGGCACCCTGACGTTATTTTTAAATAAATTTTTGATTTGTAAACATAACCGGACAAAGTTTTTTTTTAAAAAACTTTGTCCGGTTTTTTTATTGCGCACCCATTGCGGGTTCGATTTGCAGGGATAGAATGTTGACTCCCGCTTTTTATTGGCTGTTTGAGCATTTCATGTAATAGTAACATAACATGTAACAATACAGGGGCAAAAAATGTCATAAAGGGTCTTAAATGATAATCAGGCGAAAGATCGAATCGGGTTTAAAATAAGTACATACCTTGTTAAGTGGTCAAATAGGTTGAACTGATATTTCCTTGACATATTTCTGAATAACTTTTATCATAAAAGATTAATATTTTGATGTTTAGTCCGTTAAGTGGGCAATGTCTATCTAAATTTATTCAGAAACAGGAAATAAGATGGAAGAGAATTTTATTGAAGATAATGATACAGATCATGTAAGGAAAATGCTTTTGGAATCAGGATATTCTGATACAGCTGTCTCCTATTATATGGATAAACCATATATGGGAATACTGGAAAATCCTGATCAAGTCACGGAAATGGTAGGGACCTGCGGAGATACCATGAAGGTATATCTGAAAGTTGCCGGCGGGAATGTTGAAAAGGTAAGATACCAGGTTCTCGGCTGCCCCGGTGCTGTTTCGGCAGCAATGGCTGCAGTTGAACTTGTTGAGGGGAAGACCCTTGCCCAGGCAAGGCTCCTTAATGATGGGGATATTTTCAGAGTTTTAAAGGATATTCCCGGAAAAAAACACCATTGTATTCAATTGGCTGTAAAGGCACTGCACAAAGCTCTGGATGAATACGAAAATGATTCTGGCTGCTGATAATCTTCAGATAACTAATCCCCGTATTGAAAAAGCGGTTCAGGATGCAGATTCTGAACCTGTCAGAGAGATGGTTTTAAGGTGTGAGGCCGCAGGTGCTGATGCCATAGATATTAATTCAGGCCCCCTTTCCCGTGACCCTGAATCAAAAATGGCTTTTCTTGTTAATACTGTTCAGGAAGTATCAGGCCTCCCAATTATATTAGATACTGCAAATCCCAGGGCTCTTGAAGCCGGATTAAAGGCGAACAGAAAAAAGGCTGTTATAAATGGCTTTTCCCTTGCCCCTGAAAAGCTTGCAGACATTCTCCCTTTGGCAAAAAAATATAAGACAGAAATAATCGGATATCTTTTGTTCCCCAATGGCCATGTTCCGCAGGATGGGGAGGAGCGGCTGAACATAGCTGTTGAACTTTTAAACAGATGCAGTAAGGCGGGGGTCGACCCAAATCGTCTTATTATAGATCCGGTACTTGTCCCCATATCGTGGGGAAACGGAAATTTTCAGGCTATGGAGGTTCTGTCTGTAATTAAATTTCTCCCGGAAGTTTTAGGATTTGATGTCAGAACCATAATAGGCCTTTCAAACCTTACCACAGGCGGGGATGTAAATATGAAAAAGAAACTCCTCCTTGAAAGAACATATTTGTCCATGCTTGCCTCATCCGGCCTTAGCATTGTTCTTTTAAATATTTTACATTCGCATACCGTGGAAACAGCCAGAGCATGCAGAGCTTTAACGGATGGTAAAATATTTGCCTGGGAGGAGTTGTAGGTTTTAAAAGAAGCCTATAATATTTCCAGGGCCTCCTTGAATTTGTCATTTATCGATATATTCATTTTGGCAGCATCTTCAAGGAGCAAAGAAATTTTGGTCAGACTGGCATCATCGGCTTTTTTTGCCCAACTTCTGTATGTAGCTGCGTGATCAAGGTTATGTTTTATCCAGTGATCCAGCAGCTTGACCATTTTTTCCTCAATAGTCATGCTGGCTTCCGCTTCATGGTGGTGGTGGCCGTGGCTGTGATCATGCTTATGTTCCATTTAGTCCTTCTCCTTATTTTTATATGCCTTTATTTAATTTTCGTAAAAAAAAAATCAATATCTTCTTTTTCCTTATCACCGGTCTTTTTTGCGGCATCATAATAGGGTCGATGTTTGCAGTCTGGCACGACCTTCCCCAGATACGATTGCTTGAAACTTTCCTTCCTGCCTCTATAACACGGATTTATTCTGCAGACAAGGTGCTTTTAGCCGAACTTTTTGTGGAAAAAAGGGAACCTGTTAAATTAAAAGATATGCCGTTTTTTTTAAAAGAAGCGCTGATAGTGACAGAGGATAGAAAATTTTATCAGCATCCCGGCATAGATATAAAAGGTATTTTACGGGCAGCAATAAAAGATATTGCTGCTCAAAACTTTGTGGAAGGAGCAAGCACAATAACCCAGCAGCTTGCGAAAACACTTTTTTTAACCAACAAGAAAACTCTTTACAGAAAGCTCAGGGAAGTTGTTCTGGCTTTTCAGCTGGAACGGCGATATACAAAAGATGAAATTTTGGAGCTTTATCTGAATCAGGTCTATTTCGGGAGTGGCGCCTATGGTGCAGCATCCGCGGCCAGGGTTTTTTTCGGCAAGTCTGTGAAAGATTTAACCCTTGCCGAGTCTGCACTCATCGCAGGGATGCCCAAAGCCCCTTCTGTTTATTCTCCTTTTGCAAACAGGGGACTTGCCATAAAACGTAAAAATATAGTTTTAAGGCAGATGTTGATAACAGGTAAAATAGACCAAAAGACTTATGCCGCAGCAGCAAATGAGCCTCTTCTTTTTAAGAGTCGGATCAAAAAATCTGCCAGAGCCCCTTTTTTTGTACAGTATGTTGTAAAAGCCATGGAGAAAAGGCTGGGGCCGTCTATACTTTATAAGGGCGGACTTGTGATTAACACAACGCTTTGTTTTGATTTGCAAAAAGCTGCTGAAAAGGCTGTGGCATCCGGGCTTTTGACCATTTGTCAAAGAATGGAAAAAAACAATATTGTAAGCTCGGATCTTGAGGGTGCCCTTGTTTCCCTTGATGTGGCCACCGGTGGGATTCTTGCCATGGTGGGGGGGAGAAATTTCAGGAAAAGCCCTTTTAACAGGGCTGTAACAGCAAAAAGGCAGCCTGGTTCCGCGTTTAAGCCGATTCTTTACGCTTATGCCATTGAGCATGGTTTCACCCAGAATGCCATGATACTCGACGCTCCTGTGGGGTTTAAGGGTGCAAATAAAGGAAAAGACTGGGAGCCTAAGAATTATTCGGGGGCTTATGAAGGGGAAATTACCCTCAGGCGGGCCCTTGCTTTTTCTAAAAATATACCTGCAGTAAGGCTCATCGAAATGCTGGGGCCCTCTCCAGTAGCCTATTTTGGACGGACTCTCGGTCTGAAATCGACTCTTTTACCCAATCTTTCCCTTGCTTTGGGGACATCAGAAGTGACTCTTTTAAACTTAACCTCTGCTTATGCTGTGTTTGCAAACAGAGGAAACAGAGTAAGCCCCTTTGGTGTGGCTGAGGTTGTTGGGAGTGATGGGCGAATAATTTTGAAAAAAAAGCCTGAAAAACAGGTTGTCATGTCCCGTGCCAATGCTGCGGTGATAACCGATATGCTCCAGGGAGTTATTAAAGAGGGGACCGGTAAAAAAGCCCGGGTAATAGGCCGGCCCCTTGCTGGTAAAACAGGGACAACAACAGGTTATGGCGATGCTCTTTTTGTCGGGTATTCCCCTGATATTGCAACAGGGGTATGGATTGGACGCGACAGGCACGGAACCCTGGGAAACTCTGAGACCGGTGCAAAAGCCGCACTTCCAATATGGATCGAGCTCATGGGGTATGCTCTGGAAGATAAGCCTTTCCATTATTTTGATATTCCCGATAGTGTGGTTTTAGTTGATATCGATTCGATTACAGGGGGGCTTAAAACTGATGAATCATCTGAGTTTTTTAAAGGAATGTTCATAAAAGGGTCAGAACCGGGGGAGCGATGAACAGCCGGTTTGAGAGTTTTTTTTTGAATTCAGGTTTTTTTTGCAAAGTATACTTGACTTATAGATATTAATTGGAATAAATAAAAATATGATTTCTATTGAGTCAGCAGGAATTACCGATGTGGGTAAAAAAAGAGAGATAAATGAAGATTCTCTTCGCATGGATTATTCCTTGAATCTTTATATTGTCGCTGATGGCATGGGGGGGCATCTTGCCGGAGAGGTGGCCAGCAAAATGGCAGTGGATGAAATATGCCGTTTTATGAGTAAACATAAAACTGTGGGTATGGAAAAATATGTTGGTTCTGATGATATTTTATCCGAAGAAGCGTGCCAGCTTTTTTCCAGCATTGAATATGCGAATAGTAAAGTCTGTAAGGCCGCTGCTTTAAATGAGTCATTCCGCGGTATGGGTACCACCGTTGCCATTGCTTATTTTATTGATGAAACCTTTGTGGCCGCCAATGTTGGCGACAGCTCCGTATATATGGTGCATGATGGCGAAATAGAGATGGTTACTGTCCCCCATACTCTGGCTGATGAACATCCCGACTTTAAACTTGAAGGTGGTATGTTTGAAAATATGCTCACACGGGCTTTAGGTGCGGATGAGACAGTGGTTCCTGATATTTGTGAAAGCCAGTTTTTTTATGATGATATTTTTATAATATGTTCCGATGGATTAAGCCGAAAAGTTACTTCAGAAGAGATGCTTGATGTAGTAACTCTGAATACACCGAAAGAGGCCTGTAAAATTTTTGTGGGTATGGCCAATGATCGCGGGGGGGATGATAATATTTCGGCTGTTGTTTTAAGGATAAAAAGGCCCAGGGGTATTCTTGGAAATATATGGAATTTTTTTCTCCATGCTCCAGATCGGCTGCGCGATTATTTGCGAAAAATAATTTAATAAAAAGGGGTGCTTTTAATGCCGACTTTGACTCTTAAGTTTAAGGATAACATTATTCAAGAGTACCATCTTAACAAAGGATCAGTACTAATAATAGGGCGGGCTAAAGATGCCGATATACATATAGACAATCTGGCAGTATCAGGGCGGCATGCTAAAATCGACAGTGTGGGTGATAATTTTCTCCTTACCGATCTCAAGAGTAAAAACGGAACCCTTGTAAATGATGCTGTGATAGCAACCTATTATCTGCAGCAGAATGACACCATTGCAATAGGAAAACATACACTTGTTTTCAGCCTTGGAGCTGGTGAAGCTGTCCCGGAACATGCAGACATTGATGAAGATAAGACAATGGTAATTAATGCGGATATGCGTCAGAATATGATGGACAGGGCAGCAGGAGCTGAGACTGGAGGTCAGCAAGCCCATGGTGTGATATCATTACTGGAAGGGGGAACAGGTGAAACAAAAATTTCTAAAAAAGTGATAAAAATAGGAAAAGGCTCATTTTGTGATATAGTTGCCAAAGGCTTTTTTATTGGTAAGGTAGCAGCAACAATCAGCAGCAGGCCCAAGGGCTGTTATCTGAGTTATGTCGGCGGTTTTGCCAAGCCAAAGGTCAATGGTAATTCTGTTCGTGGTGCAGTTCAGCTGAAAGAATTTGACATTATACAGGTGGGTTCAGTAAAAATGCAGTTTGATATTAAAACCTGAATAAAGGGGTATGGGTTTATCCATCAGCATGGTTTATTTCAAAATGTTTATCAAGACGCATGGTTTTAAAAAGTTTGTAAATATCTGGTGAAGCATTTGTTATAATTAACTTTCCTTCTCTCTGATTCAGAGTGTTATGAAGAGCTATTAACACTCCTATTCCAACAGAATCGACCATTTTAATTCCAGTCATATTTATGGTTAATTCAGTAATTCCACTGTCTATTAATTCCACCTGTTTTTTCCTGAAATCTTTAGCCATTGACGCAACAATATCAGTTCCCGGTGTAACAGTCTTTTTTTGTGTCATTTTATCCTCTTTTCTTTATCTGTTTTTTTAGCCGTATTTTATTTCCCTTTTTATTGAAAATAATTGTATCAAATATTTTTTGTATAATCGCAAGCCCTCTGCCGGAAGTTTGTGTGGAAGGGAGCTCTTTGTCCAGGGATGTTTCCCAGTCAAAACCTGATCCTGTGTCTTCGACATCAATAATAAGGTGATCATCTGTTATATGCATGGCAAACTTAATCGATTTTTCTTCATCTCCCCGGCAGCCGTGTAATACCGCGTTTATGAGTGTTTCCCGCACCGTTAGGATAATATTAAACCATTGCGCTTCAAAGCCGTTTGCCACTAATAATCTTTGTGCCTCATTTGCAGCTTTGTCGATATTTGCAAGGGATGCTGAAAAAGATATTTCAAATTTTTTTTTTGAGCTTAGTAATATTTTAAACCCCTTGGGGGACTTCATTGTTATAAACCCTGTGACTTTTTTATAGTTTTTTAATAAGCTCGGATAAGGATTACATGGCAGCTTATACTTCTGCGCAGAGTATGACCATATCGTCCTCAGGCGTAAAATTATTAGTTATGATCAGATTTTTTAATTTTTCCGGGGCCTCCTGTATGGATACATCTCTGATCTTTTCACATGCTGCCTTGATTTCATCCATACCCTTTACCCAGATTTTTCTTTTTTCGGGATTTTCTATTACTCCATCGGTGATCATGACAAATCGGTCTCCTTTATTAACCTTTATATCAATCGATTCAAAATAGGTGTTTTTAAACATTCCTATGACATCTCCGGTTAATTCCACAAGAAAAGCTTCCCGCTCCTTTGGAATAAAAATAAGGGGGGGATGCCCTGCATTGATTACGGTGAGGTATTTGGATTTACGGTTCAACTTTGCGTAACATGCTGTTATATATTTGCTGCCTGGAAGCTGATCCGTTAAAATATTGTTTAACATCTGCATGCTTTCCATGGGGCTGTACATTGGCAGACAATTTTGTCTTAGTAAAACTTTTACTGCTGCGGTGATAAAACCGGTGGCAATGTCGTGGCCGGAAACATCGGCAATAAAATAACCGTATATTTCCTCAGAAATTTGAAAAATATCATAAAAATCGCCCCCTGCTTCGAGCAAAGCCTTGTACCAGACAGCAAAATTTGCTTTGGGAAGGCTTTTTGAAGAAATCAGCATTGATTGCTGCGTTGTATGGATCTGTTTTAATTTTTTAGTCTGGTTGGCGATTAAATAATTGGTTGCAAGGGATAATTTCAGGTGGAGGCGAATTCTGGCGATTACCTCAAGAACATGGAACGGTTTTGTAATGTAATCAACAGCCCCCAAATTAAAGGATTGTATTTTTGTATCAAGGTCATCTTTCCCTGTAATAAAAATTATGGGAATAGAGGCTGTGTCAGCATTTTTTTTAAGCTTTTCAATTACCTCAAATCCGTTTTCTCCGGGCATGATAATGTCCAGGAGTATGAGATTAGGGCGTATCTCGGACGCTATGTCCCGCCCGGAGGGGCCGTCTGTTGATGTGAAAACTCTGTATCCTTCTTTTGTAAGGGCCATCTCCAACAGTCTGTTGCTCGATACATTATCATCAATGATCAGTATTGAAAACGATTTATTATCAGGCATATGTAATATTAAATTTTTAGTCGGTTAATTTAAAAAAATTTGAGCTTAATTCTAACCAGATGCGCTGAAGGCTTTTAGGCTGAAGGAGAAAACTCGTCACTCCTTCAACCTGTGTGTATTTATAGGAATGATCAAAAAATTCCTTGTTTTTTTGAGCACGTTTTAAGGCTTAAGGTACTAAAATTAGTAATAGACTGAAGGCTGAGCTATAATAAATTTTAAAAAGCTCTGATACTCGCTGCGCTTAAACAATCAGAGCTTTTTAAATTTCACCATAGCAAGGCCAGAAAAATTTAGTAAGCCTTATTTTCAGTATAATGAATTTTATACAGTATCAAGTCTTTTTTTGGCATCCTTTAAATTAGTTTACCCTTTGTAATGATGCTGAGGAAATAAAATCGATAAAATAAGGGTAAACTGTTTGACCCTTATAATTATAAAATGTAACTATGGAGATAGTATGGATTATGATTACTTTATGAACATTGCGTTGACCCAGGCTAAAGAGGCGCTTTTAGCAGGAGACTTTCCCGTGGGATGTGTTGTGGTCTGTGATGGAAATACAATTGCAACAGGTATGCGAAAAGGGACGGGAACAGATAATCCCAATGAAATAGACCATGCCGAAATGGTAGCTTTAAAAAGACTGTCTGAATCTGGGAAGACCTTTGACGCCAAAAGAATAACCGTTTTTAGTACCCTGGAGCCTTGCCTGATGTGCTTTGGCGCAATATTGTTAGCTGGCGCAGAAAAAATAGTTTATGCTTATGAAGATGTTATGGGTGGAGGGACAAGCTGTGATTTGACAAAAATTTCTCCCTTGTACAGGAATTGCAATATCTCCATTGTTTCCGGAGTGATGCGTCAGGAAAGTATTAAATTATTTAAAAAATATTTTGCAGATTCCCCTAATAATTATCTAAATGGAACTCTTTTAGCTAAATACACTATTGAAATATAGAAATTATATTAAAAATTAAAGTTGCTTTTTTCCCAGAGATTTAATATATATCAATTTTTAATAGATTTATACGGCTCACTTTACTAATAGTATTATCTGTACCCTTTTACAATTAAGGTTTTAAGAAAGCCTATACATGGGTTAATAATGTTTTTAAAGGCTGAAAAAGTGCACGGATATAATTGAGGGATCTATTATTATATTTATAGATGGTATATTTAGATGGGCTGGATTTTAAGTTTTTTTTCTGATTTTTTTTGAAGCTTAGGTGTCATTAATTTTATTGTGCAAGGAGGTGTCGGTATAGTTTCACGAAGAAGACCGGTCAGGTCAACAGATAGAACAAATGTGAACAGAGGTATAACCGCAAAAAATGTTCGTGTAATAGGTGCGGATGGTGTTCAGGTCGGTATAATCACGATTAGTCAGGCGCGTGATCTTGCTAATGAGAGTGGTCTTGATCTGGTTGAAATTTCTCCCCATTCAAATCCTCCTGTTTGTAAAATAATGGATTATGGCCGATTTAAATATGAAGCTACAAAAAAGAAGCAAGCTGCAAAAAAGAAGCAGAGTGCTTTTCAGATTAAGGAGATAAAAGTACGGCCTAAAACCAGTGATCATGATATTGCGATTAAAATTTCTCGTATTAAAAAATTTATAGAGAAAAAAGATAAAGTTAAGGTGACCCTGGTTTTCAGGGGTCGCGAAATACTCTTGTCGAAAAATGGCAAGGCTATTCTTCAGAAGATGGCTGATCAAACTGAAGAATATGCAGTTGTGGAGATGTCACCAAAGTTTGAAGGCCGTTCCATGATAATGATACTTTCCCCCAAAAATGTTTAAATATAGATCGTTACATAAATAATTTCACTCTGTTATCGGTAGCCTGCGTATTTCAATACGCCTTCCTCTTCTGGCCTTGTGAAATTTATTATTTGTCAATCTATAGTTATCTGACAATCTATAGATTATTTGGTTAGTTGGCGCAGGAAGTCGGGTTACCACGATCTGCGCCATCTATCTTTTTTTGGGACGCTATTTTAAAAGGACAGGTAACTGTTGGAAGATGAGTTGAACAGCAACTATGGAGTCTAAATGCCAAAGGTAAAGGTAAAGATAAAAACAAACAGGGCAGCTGCAAAACGTTTTAAGAGAACAGGTTCCGGGAAGATTGTTTTTTCAAAATCCCATGCTAGTCATATATTGACAAAAAAAACAACCAAGCGTAAGCGAACCTTAAGAAAAAGTCATATTATTGATAAAAGTAATACAAAGGAGATAAGCTTGCTGCTTCCCAATGGGTAGCATCTTGTTAATTTACAGGAGTTAATTATGCGTGTTAAACGAGGTTTTAAAGCAAGAAAGCGCAGGAACAAGATCTTAAAGCTTGCAAAGGGGTTTCGTGGATCCCGGAGCAGATTGATCCGTACAGCTGCAGATGCTGTTGATAAAGCATTGATGTATTCCTATCGTGATAGAAGAGTACGCAGGCGGGATTTTAGAAAGTTATGGATTGTAAGGATAAATGCCGCTGTCAGGATGAATAATCTGTCTTACAGCAAGTTTATTCATGGATTAAAACTTGCCGGAGTTGAGCTGGATCGTAAGGTTCTTGCGGAGCTGGCTGTTTCAGATCCTTCAGGGTTTTCGAGTGTGGCGGCTCTTGCTTCGAAACATCTGTAGAAGATTCCCATTTGAATGATTTTACTTATATAGATCGTTGCATAAATAATTTTACTCCGGTATCGGTTGGCGGAGTATTATAATGTTCCTCCCTCCCTCTGGCCTTGTGCCTAATTTTAAAATCGGGTTATTATCTGACAATCTATAGAATTTCATATAAATACAGGCTTTAAGATAAAGATTGAGCGTTGTGGAAAAAACCATAGATCAAATACAAGCTGAGGCTCTGGGGGAGCTTAAAAAAGCTCTTGACCAAGATGCTGTTGAGGCTCTTTCAATTAAATATTTAGGTAGAAAGGGGATTATAACCAAATTTTTAAGAAATATCTCAAAACTTCCTGGACATTTAAGGCCTGAGGCGGGAAAACAGGCCAATTTTGTAAAAAAAAATCTTGCAGCTGCTTTTGATGAAACCCTTTGCTGCATGAACTCGAGCCCCACAGATAAAAGTGATTTTATAGATGTCTCAATGCCGGGGAGACCTGTAAAAAGAGGTGGCTTGCATCCGATAACTCAGATCATCAAAACCATATCTGATATTTTTGCAAGGCTTGGTTTTGAAATCGTGGAGGGTCCTGAAATAGAGACCGATTATTATAATTTTGAAGCCCTGAATATTCCAAAGGATCATCCGGCAAGGGATATGCAGGATACTTTTTATATTTCCAATAATCGGGTCTTGAGAACTCATACCTCACCTGTGCAGGTCCGTGTGATGGAGAAAACCACCCCCCCTGTGAGGATAATTGCTCCGGGGAAGGTTTACAGGTGTGACTCGGATTTGACTCATACCCCCATGTTTCATCAGATTGAGGGGCTTGTGGTGGATAAAAATGTAACTTTTGGTGATTTAAAAGGGGTTATAAATACTTTTATTCAGCAAATTTTTGATCCGGGCATAGGTTTGAGATTCAGGCCGAGTTTTTTCCCATTTACAGAACCGAGTGCTGAGGTGGATATTCTTTGTGTTATCTGCCGCGGCAAAGGATGCAGAGTCTGCTCTCAAACCGGATGGCTTGAAGTTCTGGGCTGTGGCATGGTTCATCCTGCTCTATTTGAGAATGTGGGGTACAGCACCTCTAACTATTCAGGTTTTGCCTTTGGTATGGGAATAGAGCGGCTTGCCATGTTGAAGTACGGGGTTGACGATCTTAGGAAATATTTTGAAAATGATTTAAGGTTTCTGCGGCAGTTTTAATATGAAAGTAAGCTTAAGCTGGTTAAAAGATTATGTAAATGTTGATATGGACTCCCTCGCCCTGGCCGATGCCCTTACAATGGCAGGCCTTGAGGTTGAAAAGATTTCAAACAGGTATGATTATCTGGATGAAGTTGTTATAGCCCGTATTAAAAAAATAACTCCACACCCCAATGCTGACAGGCTTAATTTGTGCAGTGTTGATGCAGGAGATAGTATTCTGCAAATAGTATGTGGAGCCGATAACATAAAAGAGGGTATGCTTGTTCCCCTTGCTCTTCCCGGCGCATCTCTTTCTGGCGGGCATAAAATTAAGCGGAGTAAAATCAGAGGTGAAAAATCAGATGGGATGCTCTGCAGTGAGGTGGAGTTAGGGATAGGTCCGGGGCAAAAAGGTATTATGTCTCTTGATCCCAGCCTTGCTGAAGGTGTAAAACTCGCGGAAGCCCTCTCCCTTTCAGATGTGCTCTTTGAAATTGACCTGACTCCAAACAGATCCGATTGTTTGAGTATTATTGGAATAGCCAGAGAGGTGGCTGCATTCGGTGATACAAAAATAAAATATCCGGAAAGTTCCTTTAATAATATCGAAAACTCTGAATCTTATAGTAATATCAACAGCATGGTTTCTGTTGTTGTGAAAGCTCCTATTCATTGTCCACGGTATGCTGCCATGGTCTTTGAAGATATTACAGTTTTTCCTTCTCCCCCCTGGATTCAGGAGAAATTGGTCTCCATCGGGGTAAAACCTGTGAATAATATAGTTGATATTACAAATTTTGTCATGTTTGAAACAGGGCAGCCCCTACATGCATTTGATCTGAATATGCTAAATGGATCCAAGATAATAGTAGACCTGGCTAAAGAGGGTGAGTCTTTCACATCCCTTGATAATAAAGAACGGCATCTTTCCTCTGATATGCTTATGATATGTGATGCCGAAAAGCCTGTTGCAATTGCCGGAATTATGGGAGGTCTTAATTCCGAGATTTCAGAAAATACCACCAGGGTTTTATTGGAAAGTGCCTATTTTGACTCTGTGAGTATAAGAAGGACTGCGAAAACATTAGGTTTAAATACTGAATCTTCCCATCGCTTTGAACGTGGAGTCGATCCCAAAGGCATTCTTTCAGCTTTAAACAGAGCCGCCTCTCTTATATCTGAAATTGAGGGGGGGAGGCTGGTAAAAGGGGTCATTAACAATAGTGTGGGGGATTTTGAACCATTACCTGTTGATTTAAGCGTTGATTATACTAATACCCTTTTGGGTATAAACCTTAAACAGTCTGAAATTGAGAATCTTTTAACTTCCATTGAATTTAAGGTTGAAAAAAATGGTAAACAGAGTCTTCTGGTAACCCCTCCATCTTTTAGGGTTGATATTAAAAGGCCTGCGGATCTTGTTGAGGAGGTTGCGCGTCTTTGGGGGTATGATAAAATTCCTCTGACATATCCCCCTGTTCCTGTGATGGACAATGTTATTTCAACATGGGTTGAAGCACGATACAGAGTAAAAAAAATAATGGCAGGTTTTGGTTATTATGAAGCAATAACCTATAGTTTTATTGACGAAAGATCGTCTGATTTTTTTACCTTTCACCTTGATGATGAAAAAAAGAATTCCATTGATATATTAAATCCCCTTAATAAAGATCAGGGTGTCATGAGAACTTCACTGATTCCTGGGCTTCTGGAAACTGTATATTATAATATTTCACAGCAGGAAAAAAATATCAGCATTTTTGAAATTGGTAAAAAATTTATTCCCGGCGATTCTGCAGAACTCCCCAAAGAAGATGAAATATTAACATGTTTGCAAACAGGGATAGCTACCCCCTCAACCTGGAATGTAAAAGGGGTTGATTCAGATTTTTATGACATTAAGGGGGTTGCCGAAGGGCTGTTTAGTGAGTTGAGGGTTGATCGTGTTAAAGGCCTGCGGCCGGTATTTACGCGTCTCCCCGATGAATTATGCATCTATACAAGACCTGGATATACCGCTCGAATTATGATAAAGGGTGAATCTCTTGGTATAGTCGGTCAGGTGGCCTCCAGCCTCCTTGATATATATGGAATAAAACAGCCTGTATTTGTTCTGGAAATAGACCTTAAAAAACTTTATCCAATAATCCCTGACTCTGTTTTGACCTCCCCTGTCTCCAGATTTCCTGCTGTGACAAGGGATGTTACAATAATTGTTGGGGTAAATACTGAGGCAGCGTCTATTCTGGAAAAAATTAATAAAGCAGATATGGAATTGGTTAAAGGTGTAGAACTTTTTGATGTTTTTCAGGGGGATGAAGTCTCTTCCGGTAAAAAGAGTATATCTTTTAGAATAACTTACAGATCAAATACCGGTACCCTTGAAGATGATCTGATAAACAAAATGCATAAAAAGGTAGTAAGGCTACTCCTTGAAGAGTTTGACGGAGCATTGCCGTAATATTGGGTTAATCAATAGGAGCTGCATGCCGGCATGTTTTATCTGAAAAATATTGACAATAAATATTATTTGCCGTATAATTGATTAAATATTTGCGGGCATAGCTCAGCTGGTAGAGTACAAGCTTCCCAAGCTTGGTGTCGCGAGTTCGAATCTCGTTGCCCGCTCCAAAGAAATCTGCCTTTTCCGTTTTTGAATTGTTTGGGGCATTGTTAATGTTTACCCCCTTCAAAACAGGTAGAGAGTGATAAAGATGTTTTGATAGTCTCGTAGTTGAAAATGGAAAATTTTATTTTTTTGTATGAACCTGGCATCTATTGCTATAAGAAATCAAAAATTTTTGGATGCTTGCATGAGGTTATCGAATTAACCAACAATTTTTTATCTTAATGTATCTACTTGATTAAAGGAAAACGGGCAATAGCCCGTTTTTGTTTTTTTTAGGTGTGGAGAAAACGGATGCTAGCAACGAATATTACACGAGTTATTGAGCAGGTAAGCCGGGACAAGGGGATAAGCCGGGAGGTCCTTGTGGATACCATTGAAGAGGCTTTAAGGTCTGCAGCCAGAAAAAAATATGGTGCCAAAGTGGATATTGAGGTCAAATTCAATGATGAGATAGGTGAGCTTGAGGTGTTTCAGTTCATGGAAGTTGTGGAAAAGGTTACTGACCCTGAAATTGAAATTGACCTTGAGCAGGGGCGTAAGCTGGACGCGGATTGTGAAATAGGGGACAGCCTCGGTTCCAAGATAGATGCGCTGACTTTTGGCAGAATTGCAGCTCAGTCAGCAAAACAGGTTATTATTCAGAAAATGAAGGATGCTGAAAAGGATGTAATATATAACCAGTTTAAAAATCAAAAAAATGAAATCATAAATGGAATTGTCCAACGCTTTTCCAAGGGTGATATTATAGTAAACCTCGGGCCCACGGATGCAATCCTGCCAAAAACAGAGCAGGTTTCGGGTGAAGGATATCGCAGAGGGGATCGTGTCAGAGCATGTGTAATAGATGTTTTACAACATTCACGAGGCCCCCAGGTTGTTCTATCACGGACGCATCCGAATTTTCTGATTAATCTTGTTAAAACGGAAGTTCCTGAGATCAGTGAGGGGCTCGTTGATATCAAAGGGGCCGTACGGGAGCCTGGGGTAAGAGCAAAAATTGCTGTTTCATCACACGATGCTGATATTGATTCTGTGGGTGCATGTGTGGGTATGAAGGGTGCTCGTGTCCAGAATGTGGTTCAGGAACTCAAGGGCGAAAAAATAGATATAATTCCGTGGCATATTGATCCTGCAAAATTTGTTTGTCATGCACTGGCACCCGCTGAAATATCCAGGGTGATTATTGATGAGAGGCGGAATTCCATGGAAGTGGTTGTTCCTGATGGCTCTCTTTCCATAGCTATTGGAAGAAGTGGTCAGAATGTTCGCCTTGCCTCTAAATTAACAGGGTGGCGTCTGGATGTTATAAGTGAAACCAAATACAGTGAGGATATGAAAAAAGGTTATGAATCTCTTACTCGCCTTCCTGGAGTGGGGATCAGCATGGCCGATGCGTTGTATGAACATGGATTTTATTCTTCAAAGGCTCTTAGTGATGCAACACCAGACGACTTAATCGAGATAAGGGGAGTTTCAGAAGAAAAGGCGCACGAATTGATTGCTGCTGCTAAAGATCTTGAAGAAGCAGGAAAAGAAACCCGAAAAGATGCTTTGGAAGATCAAAAAAAATCAAATGAAGCGGATGCTGATGAAACAGGCGTTGATGAAACAGATGAAGCAGGCGATGATGAAATAGATGCCGATGAAACAGATGCCGATGAAGAAGGCGCTGATGAAACCGATGAAACAGATGCCGATGAAGCAGAGGCTGATGAAATAGATGCCGATGAAGAAGGCGCTGATGAAATAGATGAAG
>JAUVKE010000272.1 GCA_030592105.1 Desulfobacteraceae bacterium | reverse complement strand
TCTTTTCCGTGGGCAAATTTCGTGATGTCGATATCGGTGGCCTCCTTGTGGTTTCCGATGAAATTTCCTCTTTTACCTGGAACGTGGGATTTAGATATGAATGTTTTCTTAAAAGCTGTAGAGATGTTTGCAGTGTGATTGGAAAATTATGCACAAAGGGATAGAGCCGATTATAAATAAAATAAACGATTTAAGAAAAAAACTCCATGAGCATAATTACAGATATTACCTCCTGGATGACCCTGAAATATCGGATTCAGAGTATGACAGGATGATGATGGAGCTGTCCGGTCTGGAGGCAAAATATCCTTTTCTTTTGCGGGGAGATTCCCCGACCATGCGGGTGGGGGCTCCCCCTTTAAAAGGATTTAATGAAGTCAGCCATACACTCCCCATGCTGAGCCTTGATAATGGGTTGGATCATCCACAGATCCTCCAGTTTGACAGTAGAATAAAAAAAAATCTAAAAGTTACTGAAATTTTATATACAACTGAGCCAAAGTTAGACGGTCTGGCCGTGGAACTTGTTTATGAAAACGGCAGCCTTACAACGGGGTCCACACGTGGTAACGGCTACAAGGGAGAAAATATAACAGCCAACATAAGAACAATACCTGCAGTTCCCCTTGTTCTTAGAAAAGACAAAGGATCTGTTCCCCCATACCTTGAAGTCAGAGGGGAGGTTTTTATAAGTCGTAAAGGTTTTCAAAAATTAAATAAAGAAAGAGAAGATAATAATCTTTCTTTATTTGCCAATCCCAGAAATGCAGCTGCGGGCTCATTAAGACAGCTCGATTCCAGAGAGACCGCAAAACGTCCTTTGGAAATATTTTTTTACGGGATCGGATCTGTAACCGGTTTTGATTTTTTTTCCCACTGGGATGTACTTTGTAAATTAAAGAACCTTGGTTTCAAAATTAATCCCCATATAAAGCCCAAGCTTAAAATCAATAAAGTTCTAGATTATTGCGTTGATCTTGAAAATATGAGGGGTGGCCTCCCCTATGAGATTGACGGGGTAGTAATAAAAATTGATGATATGGTATCCAGAAAACATCTGGGGGAGACCGGAAGGTGCCCCAGGTGGGCTATAGCCTATAAATTCAAAGCTATTCAGGAAACCACAAAAATCAGGGATATCAAAATTCAGGTGGGACGAACCGGAACATTGACTCCGGTGGCCATCCTTGAACCTGTGAATATTGCAGGGGTAAATGTTTCCAGGGCAACTCTTCATAATGAAGATGAGATCAGGCGAAAGGACATAAGAATCGGAGATACTGTTCTGGTGCAACGTGCCGGCGATGTAATCCCTGAAATAGTCAAGGCTGTCCACTTAATACGAACAGGGACAGAAAAAATATTCCATATGCCTGTTCTTTGTCCGGTTTGCACGGCAGAAGTTATCCGGATAAAAGGGGAGACATCTTTACGATGTATTAATATTGCATGTCCTGCCCAGATTAAAGAGCGGATAAAACATTTTGCATCAAAAGGGGGGCTGGATATAGAAGGGCTTGGAGATAAGCTTGTTAAAGAGCTTGTCAAAAAAAGACTCTGTTTATCCTTTGCCGACCTTTTTACTCTGGAACAAGAATCCCTGGCCGGGCTTGAACGGATGGGAGAAAAATCTGCAAAAAACCTGTTACAGGCGCTGAGCAAGAGTAAAAATGTTTCTTTCCCAAGGTTTTTATACGCTCTTGGAATCAGGCATGCAGGGGAGCATGCGGCGGAAATTCTTGCAACCCATTATAAAACTTTAAACAGACTTTGCGCAGCAACCTTTGATGAAATCAATTCCATTGACGGGATAGGACCTGTTGCTGCAAAAAGTCTGATAGATTTTTTTAATAACAGAGAAAACTTAAATACCATAGATCAGCTTATCAAAAATGGTGTTAATATAATCTACACCACAAAGGAACAGGAGACCCTGCTGGCCGGTAAAACCTTTGTTCTAACCGGAACCCTTGAAACACTGACCAGGGGTAAAGCAAAAGACGTCATTAAAATGGCAGGGGGGAAGGTCAGTGGCTCTGTGAGCAGCCGTACCGATTATCTGGTGGCTGGCTCTACTCCTGGAGCCAAGTTTAAACGGGCAAAAGAACTTGGAATTAAAATTATTGATGAAAAAACCCTTAGGGAGCTTTTGGGAATATGAATATACGTATGCATCTTATAATTACCGGCAGGGTTCAAGGGGTCTGTTTTAGAATTGCGACAAAAAAAGAAGCTAAAAAATGTAAAATCTCAGGGTGGGTGAAAAACCGAATAAACGGAACCGTTGAAACAGTACTCGAGGGTGAAGAAAAACAGGTGGAATTGATGGTCAAATGGTGCAAACATGGGCCTCAAGGGGCAAACGTTGTTAAAGTTGATGAAGATATGGAGAGATTTACGGGAGAATTTAACGGGTTCAAAATAATCTATTAATTCAGCCTGCTTGAAATAAATTACGCAATTGTTACGCAATTGTATCCGGTTAAAATCCTGCACAAGAAGGGAGGCTTCATTCCCAGGCTCTGCCTGGGAATGAGCGCAAAGCCTGTTTTTTCTTAAGTGGCCGTAACACGCTTAAATAGCCAGTCTTTTTAAATTTAACCACCTGCAGACAGATTAAATGAACCAGTTTTTCATGGATAATCCCCATACTCATTGATAAATTACGGAGATTGAATTCAAAACTTTAAAATCATTAAGGCTGATTTCTATCTTGTATCTTGAAATGCTTATCCAGATATTGACAACATTTCCGCAAAAAGCCATTTTTTTCTTAAGCAGATAAATCCTTGAATCAATGATGCATTTTATCAGGACATATGATTACGTCAGGATCAAATTTCAAAATACCATTGCTCTGTTTATACGCCTTGCCCAGGTAGAAGTTTATATTATACTGTGTCTTTAAGGGTCTTACCAGGCCTGAATCTTACCACATTACACTCATCAATTTTAATCGGCTCCCCTGTTTTGGGATTTCGTCCATTTCTAGCCTGCCTTTTAATCTTTGCAAAAGTACCGAATCCCACCAGAGTAACTTTTCCGTCTTTCTCTTTAAGAGCATCTGTTACATTATCCATAAAAGAGTTAAGTGCGTGCAAAGCAACGGATTTGGAAAGGCCTGTATCTTTTGCCATTGCATCAACCAATTCTGATTTATTCATATTTTTCTCCTTTTTCTTGATTTTCTTGATTTTCTTGATTTTTTAATATCTGCAAATGGTAATTGACTTTTTACGAATCATTTTCAGAAACGTTTAAATAATGGGTGCCCTAATATTGTGGGGCCTGATTTTTCTTGGGCTACTTAGTGTTGAGTATTGAGAAAAAATTTTACTATTTAAAAATTCACTATAGCAGTTTTTAGATGATGTCAATAAAAAAACATGCTGCCTCCACGAATACCTTAATCATCAAAGAGTGCAGCCACAAACTGTTCAGAATCAAAGGGCTGAAGGTCTTCGATATTTTCCCCCACCCCAACATATTTTATTGGTATATCCAAAGTGCTGCAAATACTTACGACAACGCCACCTTTTGCGGTCCCGTCAAGTTTTGTCAAGGCAATCCCTGTTACATTAAGTGCGTCATTAAATGTTTTCGCCTGGGACAAAGCATTTTGACCTGTTGTTGCATCAAGCACCAGGAGTACATCGTGGGGTGCCTCGGGAATTTTTTTTGCAAGAGCCCTTTTGATTTTTTTCAGTTCTTCCATTAGATTGACTTTTGTATGAAGTCTTCCTGCGGTGTCTATGAGAACAATATCAGCATCCCTGGCAATACCTGCATCTATTCCGTCATATGCAACTGCTGCGGGGTCGGAATTTTCTTTATGCTTGACTATATCAGCTCCGGATCGGTCTGCCCATATCATAAGCTGATCAATGGCTGCCGCTCTGAAGGTATCAGCCGCCACCACAAGAACTTTTTTCCCGGAAGCCGTAGCTTTTGAAGCAAGCTTGCCTATGGTTGTTGTTTTCCCTGTTCCGTTAACGCCTATTACCATAATAACATGGGGTTTTCCAACTG
>JAUVKE010000351.1 GCA_030592105.1 Desulfobacteraceae bacterium | reverse complement strand
CACCAGGACTCAAACATTAATGAAAAATACACCCATAAAGGCTCTGCAGGTTTCACAAAAAGCTCTGGCAAGTGATGCAAGAGCTACCAGACCGGGGATGAAATGGATTCTGGAACTCGAAAGAGCAAGGTTACTTACCGAGTCTTATAAAATGACAGAAGGCCTTCCCATGGTTTTGCGAAGAGCCAGGGGACTTAGCCATATACTGGAAAATATGACTCTGTTCATACGGGCGGATGAATTGATTGTCGGGAATTATGCATCCTCTCTTGACGCTGTTGTTCATTATCCTGAATATGTCTATAAATGGATAGAACGGGATACTGCAAGAGGTGGTGTTTATGAGGATATGCTTACAGATGAGGAAAGAAAAGAATTAAAAGAGATTAATTTATACTGGAAAAATGGTGCTGTTCATAATCTTTTAAGATCGTATCTTCCTAAAAAATTGTTAAGCACCACTTATGTGTTGAATTATGATATTGGTACGCCGAATTATGAAAAAGTTCTTAAAATGGGTCTCAAGGGTTTCATCGAAGAAGCCAGGACAAAAAAGAAAAGCCTTGAGACAGAATTTAATCAAGGAAAACTCAATGCTTCAGATTATATCAGAAAAAAAGATTTTCTTGATGCAGTTATCATCGTTTTAACAGGAGCCTGCACATGGGCAAAAAGATATGCCCGCCTGGCCGGGAGAATGGCTGAATCTGAGTCAGAGCAGAACCGGCAGCAGGAACTTTTAACGATTGCTCAAATATGTGATAATGTCCCTGAAAAACCTGCTGAAACGTTTTATGAAGCAATGCAAAGCTATTGGCTGATACATTTGATTACAAATGAAATAGAGCTTCCTACTATGGGGGATGGTATCAGGTTTGATGTTTGTATGGGACCTTATTACGAAAAAGATATTGCAGAAGGGAGAATTACAAAGGACGCTGCATTGGAGCTTGTTGAGGGCATGTTTGTTAAATCTCAGGAAATGGGTTATTTGCAGCCCCCCATATGGTCAGGGCTGGGGCCAGGTGCATTAGGCTTTCAGACCCTGACTATTGGCGGTATGGATGCCAGCGGTGAGGATGTCACAAATGAACTGACTTATATTGTGCTGGAGGCCATGCAGAATATCAGAACAGTTACCCCTCCGCTGGCTCTAAGATGGCATGATAATATACCTGAAAAACTTATTGATAAAACTATTGAATGTCTATCCACTGGAATGCCTCAACCCGGAATATTTACCGATAATGTTAATATTCCAAGAATGGTAAGTTTTGGAGTTCCACTGGAAGATGCCAGATGTTATTCAATTCAATCATGCATGATTCCCACAATTCCTGGAAAAAATCTTGTGCATCGCGGCAGCTGGGCAAACTGGCTGCCTGTCCCTTTATGTCTTACCGCAGCTTTGGGTATTGGTGTTCTGCCGGGCTATTGGCGGGAACCACTTGGCAAAACAATTTCTGAACCGGAAAATATCGGGACAATGAAAGAACTTATGGATGCTACGATAGAAAATTGTGCTGCCATGATGCGCACTTTAACTGCAATATCGAACATAGCTGATGGATTGTTCGCAAAATATGTTCCAAGGCCATTTATGTCAGCATTGCTTGATGGTTCTATTGAAAGGGCACAGGATTTGCGGGAATGGAATTATAAGCATGGATACAGAGAAGTTACTATTTGCGGGTTGAATAATCTTGCGGATTCCCTCGCTGCAGTTAAAAAAGTTGTTTTTGATGATAAACAGGCAACCATGGCTGAGCTTGTTAATGCTTTGAAAAATAATTGGGTCGGTTTTGAAAATCTGCAGAAAATGTGTCTGGATGCTCCTAAATTTGGTAATGATGATGATTATGTTGATCTGATATCACGTGAACTTGGGGAAAGAATAGCTTTTGAAGCAAGCTTGATTAAGACTTATCTGGGAAAACCTTTATATGTAGATGGGACAGTAGCTACATCTTTCTGGCTCCATGGAACTACATGTCCTGCGACTCCTGATGGAAGAAACGCAGGTGAAACGTTTCATGATGGAAGTATCTCTCCCATGGACGGCAAAGACAAAAAAGGGCCAACAGCTGTTTTACGTTCTGTTTCCAAGGTGGACCCTTTAAAAACCTGGAATCATCTTTTTAACCAGAGCTTTGTACCTGCATTCCTTAAAGGCACTAACGCCAAAATTTTTTCAAACTATCTTAAAACTGCAGCAAGCATTGGAATTCACCATATTCAATTCAGCGTAGTAAACAAAAAGACTCTTTTAGATGCTCAGGAAAATCCTGACAAGCACGCCAGCATTCTTGTTAGAGTTTGCGGTTATTCTTCATATTTTGTAGACTTGAACACAGGGATGCAGGATCAGATTGTTCACAGAACATCACAACAATTTTAATTAAAATATATTTTGGAACAGTTCTCCTCTGCGTCAATGAAAGTCAGTAATATCCGGTTAGGGAATTGCAAGAAAAATGAGACAGAGGAAAATTCATACAACCATTATTTGCTAAAAATATCAGGTATATTGTTAATTTTATTACAGTATCTTGCCATAACAAAAAGATAATCTGACAATCTATTGATATACCTTTGAATATTTTGATAGGATGGAGAACCTTTATACACACCATCCGCTTTATCCATGAGACAAAGAAACTTTCTTTCAGCTCTCCTGCATACACACCTTGCCATATGAGCAAAACTTGCAGAAAGATGTCCGCCTGGGAGAATAAATTTTGTAAGTTTTTCTAAAGATTTTTCCATTTCATCAATAGATTTTTCTAAATCGTCTATTTTTTCTTCTTTAAATTCATCAAAAAATTCTGATGCTTTTGAACCAGGCGTAACAGCAAGCAATCCCCCTAAATGCATAAGATCCTGTTGTATATTATTTATTTCATTAGATATTTTTTTTTGGTTAACAGGCAAAGCAGAAACTATGCCACCCAGCGTTGAATTAAGTTCATCTATGCAGCCATACACATCTATTCTATCATCATATTTTTTAATTCTCTCCCCGCTAAATAAACTTGTTTTTCCTTTATCACCGGTTTTTGTATAAACACTCATCTAAATATCCTTATGTTATTTTATCAATTAAAAATTAATTTTCATTTTTAAGAAACTGAAAATATATCATGAAT
>JAUVKE010000284.1 GCA_030592105.1 Desulfobacteraceae bacterium | reverse complement strand
GAGAAAGGCAAAGATTAAAAGGCAAAAAAGAATAAGAAGAACAGCCACAGGTTTGGCATATTTTAGACCATAGGCCTGAAAACGTACCCATATAAGAACCGGAGCAACCATGGGATGATATGCCAGAATAATTACAGCCCCAAACTCTGAAATTCCCCGCGCCCACATCATAATTCCACCTGATAAAATGGACCGCCAGGAGAGAGGAAGCGTTATCCTGAAAAAAGCCTGCCACGGGGACGCCCCCAGTGTTCGGGCAACCCGCTCAAGCTTGGAATCAACAGCAAGAAAACCATCTTTTGCAGCATTAACGAGAAATGGAAGAGATACATATGCCATGGCCAGACTGATACCGATTTCTGTTCCAACAAAACTTATACCGACTTTTCCAAAAGCCTTTCCCATGAAAAAACTCCGGCCATAAACCATTAAAAGCGCAATCCCTGCAGCAGTATGGGGAATCATTACAGGAAGGTCAATCAGTCCTTCGATAAGATTTTTACATGGGAAATTACTTCGGGCAAGAAGATAAGCCAGTGGAATTCCCAAAAAAGCGCAAAAAAGGGTAGACCAGAAAGCCGCCCTGAATGTCAGGAATATGGATGCCATAACTTCATGATCAGCAATCGTTGCCCGCATAATCGCCGGATCTGCGCTAAGAATCATCCTGACAACAGGCAAAGCCACCAGAATAACAAGAATAATTCCAAGAAGAGAGAATACAAACTTAAAGCTTTTTGCCCCAGAAGGTAAACCCATTGAAGATAAGCCCATTATTGATGAATACTCACTAATTTCGATAAAGAAAGGGGTATTTTATCAGTATTACCAGTAGCATTAGGTGGAGATATGGGAGGCTGCCCATTCTGGCGCATAATCTCCTGCCCCCTTTTTCCAACCACGAAACTGATAAAATTGATTGCAGCATCAGGATTAGGGGCATTTTTTGGCATAGTTATTCCATAAACCATGGGTTTGCCATTTTTTTTAATAAATGTACCAGGTTTTTTCCCGGAAATCCTGACATTTGCAGATTTATAAAATGCCTGATGCTTTACAGATTTCAGGCTGATCTCTGCGGGAAGCAGCACAAAAGGCATCTCGTGCTGCTCGCATACAGATCTGTAAATAAAAAGATAATCAATCTGACCAGCTTCCAGCATTCCGATAAGATCTGTCTCTTTGGGTCGTATATTTTGCAGGGGGCATCCGTTTAAAAGCTCTTGATTTAAGCCGGGAATCTTATAATATTTCTCTGCCAGCTGCCACACAAGAAGGGTTCTGTAACCGCATGGATCACAATTGGGATCTGAATGTCCGTATTCTATATCTTTACCATGAAGAATCCTGTACCAGTTATCTTTATTAATCTCTTTACTGTGCGGAGAATCAGGCCGATGCATAATTGCCATTTCATTGGTCGCAAAGGAGATATTCCAGTCCGCATGTTCAGGAATAAGAAGATTTTCGATTACACTGTAGTCTGCAGAGGCCATTACATCGCATGGCCTGTCAAGATCTGTAATTTTCCGGGCGCATGTTCTAGAGCCAGAGGCTTCGAGCTGTATCTCCACACCAGGATAAACTTTGACAAAAGCCTGTTTCATGGCCTTAAACGGAACCGCAAGGGAACCTGCATGGAAGATAACAAGCTTTTCCTTTGATTGAACATTAACAGGAATGGATAACATTAAAAATATTCCTGCAAAGAATAAAGCAGCAGAAAATAAGCTCAAATTAAAGCCTTGTTTTGTCATTTTAATATTCCTCATATATTTTTTTTATATCAATATGTTTTTGTACCAGCTTTATAATTTTTTCAAAATTAAGACCTGATTCATCCAAATCCGGAACAAAAGGGAGCGCTCCAAGAAACGGGACACTAGAAACAGCTTCAATTATTTCAGGATTTATTTTTTCTATTTCACCAGCTTTTTTTGCATCAAATCCGTTAATTATAAAACCCTTAACGTCTATCCCCCTGTTTCTTGCTTCATTTATTGTTAAAAGAGAATGATTTATAGTCCCAATATCCGGCCTTGCCACGATAATACAGGGAAGATTCAGGTCAGAGATCATATCTGCAACAGAATAATCTGCCCTGATGGGAACAAGCAGTCCTCCTATGCCTTCTACAACAAGGAAATCATATTGACTGCTCAATTTTAAAAATGCCTGGGAGATTTTGCTAATATCGATTCTTATTTTATCAATCAGTTGAGCCGTAAAAGGAGCTGCTGGCATCTCAATGCTTATGGGAGAAACCAGCTCAGGGTCGTCATTCGCATTAATTGCATTTAATAAAAATCTCACATCATCAGAGAGAAGCCTCCCTTTATTCCATACAGCCCCTGTTGCAACCGGCTTCATAACCCCAGCATTAATGCCATTAGCGTTTAAAGCACCCGCTAACCCCGCTGCCACAACGGTTTTTCCAACCCCAGTATCTGTTCCTGTAATAAAAATTCCTTTATTCATATTTATTTCTCAAACAATCAGCAGTGTTCGGTTAGAACCTTGCACAAAGGATGTTTTGTTTTTGCAGTTTTGTAACAGCCTGTCGACTTTCATCAAATAAAAGACAGGAATCTTGTCAGAATGCATATTACTTCAGTTGAATTCCAAAATCAAATCATAAATTTTGAAAAGCCTGGAATTTTTGGAAGCTGCTTTTCCAGTTAAAAATGCGGAAGCATGCTCAATTTTGTTCCCTGTGACAAGAAACGGGGTTGGCTTGCCCTTTTATCAATTGATATTTTTGTTTTATCCTGCATAAAACGTAAATTTAATATTTTTTTAATGCTTTTTTTTAAATTTATGTTTATATACATTAATAAGTGGCTGGCTAAGTTATTAATGAAGAAGGATTGAGCTGAGCAAAATATGGAGTTGTATTGTTTAATTCAGTCACCCACCTTGCTCTGTTACCAAAGAAAAAAACCAAAAACAAAAACCTGATCATCGAGTTTAAACAAACCAACATTTTAAGGTGTCATAATAGATCTTATAAAGGGAGGATATCGTGGCTGTCAGCTATAAAGAACTCGGATTTGTAAATACCAGTGAAATGTTTAAAAATGCCATGGATGGAGGCTATGCTGTTCCGGCATATAATTTTAATAATATGGAACAGATTCAGGCTATTATTAATGGCTGCGGCAAGTCAGGTTCCCCTGTGATTTTACAGGTTTCAGGCGGGGCTCGTAAATATGCAAATGCTACGCTTTTACGCAGCATGGGAAAAGGAGCAGTTGAAATGGCAAGGGAGCTCGGTTATAATAATCCCATTGCACTGCATCTTGACCATGGGGATACTCTAGAATTATGTGTGTCATGCATTGAAAATGGTTTTTCTTCAGTGATGATAGATGGATCACAGCATTCATATAATGAGAATGTTGAATTGACTCGAAAGGTCGTTGAATATGCCCATGAAAGAAATGTAACAGTTGAAGGGGAACTTGGTGTGCTTGCAGGCATTGAGGATGATGTTATCGCTGCAGAATCCGTATATACCCAGCCGGATGAGGTAGAGGATTTTGTGAACAGAACCGGTGTTGATTCCCTGGCAATTTCCATCGGGACTTCCCATGGTGCTTTTAAATTCAAGCCTGAGCAGTGCACAAAAAATGAGAATGGAATTCTTGTGCCCCCTGCACTCAGATTTGATATTCTTGAAGAAATAGAGAAACGAATTTCCGGATTTCCCATTGTGCTTCATGGTGCAAGTTCGGTTCTTCAGGAGTATGTTAAAATTATTAATGATAATAATGGAGCCCTTGAAGCAGCAGTCGGTATCCCCGAAGAACAGCTCAGGAAGGCTGCAAGCTCTGCTGTATGTAAAATTAATATTGATTCTGATGGACGCCTTGTGATGACAGCTATTATACGAAAAGTTCTTAAAGAAAATCCTGCAGAATTTGACCCCCGGAAATATTT
>JAUVKE010000172.1 GCA_030592105.1 Desulfobacteraceae bacterium | reverse complement strand
TGGCAAAATATAATTCAGACATCCACCACTGCCGATCCATTCGCTTGAAAAGATATGATTATTCCCAACCGGGATTGTATTTTATCACCATTTGCACCCAAAACCGATCAAAATTATTAGGTGATATTAAAAACCGTAGGGGCGGATTCCATATCCGCCTGTCCATATCCGCCAAAGATACAGGGGTAGAAATAGATTCTGCCCCTACCCTTGCGGCCAAACTCATTGTATTTACAGATATTAAATTGACCACCTACAAAATTTGTAGTTACTTTTTCATTATAATTTTCTTGTTTTTTATGACAGGGTTTCAGGAGTAAGGTACTAACCGGATAATAGTGAATGTATGGTAAGTAGGCCTCCCCCAGGTTTTTTCCATGGGCTTGTGAAATTAATATTTAAAAACCTATAAAATTTTAAACAGGTGTTCCCATGTCGATACAGTTATGTGATCTCCCGGATGAGGTGGAGCGTTCCCTTGAAGTACATCGTGAGCTCATGCATTTTCGCGTTTCTAAGATTCTGCTTATTTCAAGCCGTTATGATGCTTTTGTTACGGAAGAAGATGGTGGCCTTGCCGAAGGAATAATCGGTGAATACCACGAGCTTAATCTCTCTGCCCCTCCCAGGCTCATATGGGTATCTTCCATGGAAGAAGCGTTTTCGGCTTTAGCAGAAAATGATATTGATCTTGTACTTGTTATGCCCAATTTGAAAAATATAGACCCCTATTTTTTGTGCGGTAAAATAAAGGAGGTGTATCCATCCCTTTTTATATCTCTTTTGTCCCCCAATGCCGACACCCTCATGGCAGATCATGGGGAGGAGTATAAAGAAGATCTTTTTGATATGAAATTTGTCTGGCGGGGGAATACAGATCTTCTTTTGTCTATTATAAAGAATGTTGAAGATATCCTTAATGTTGATTATGACACACAACGGGGGAAGGTGAGGGTTATTATTTTTGTGGAGGATTCCCCAATATATTCTTCATCTATTCTTCCTGTTTTATATAAAGAGATTGTAATTCAGACACAGGCTGTGATGGATGAGTCTGTTAATCGTTCCCACCGTTTGCTCATGATGCGGGCCAGGCCAAAGATTCTTACTGCCAGGAACTTTGAGGATGCTCTTTCCCTTGCCCGAAAGTTTAAGCCCTACTTACTCAGTCTTATCTCTGATGTCCGGTTTTACAAAGAGGGGATACTTGACGATAATGCAGGTTTTGTACTGATCGATCTGATTAAAAAAGAATTTTCCGGTATGCCCCTTTTGATTTTAAGTTCAGATGAATCCAACCGTGAAAAGGCATTAAAACGGTCGGTCCTGTTTTTGAATAAAAAATCATCCTCCCTTTATTATGATATCAGGCTTTTTTTTATAAAATTTCTGGCTTTTGGAGATTTTGTATTTCGCATGGATGACGCTACAGAGGTTGCCAGGGCATCCAATATCAGAGAGATGGAAAAGATTATTTTATCGGTTCCGGATGAATCGATTTTGTATCATGCATACAGGGATCATTTTTCAACCTGGCTTATGGCCCGTTCTGAAATAGAACTGGCTTCAAAGCTTCAGTATGTAAAGCCGGCTGAATTTTCAAGTGCCAGGGAAATTAAAGAGTATCTTCTTGATTTACTTGCAGCAAATCGTCGATCCCGGCAAAAAGGTGCTGTTGTCGATTTTATTCCTGAGGATCTTGCTGTTAGTGCATATTTTATGAAAATCGGCAAAGGCTTTCTTGGCGGAAAGGCAAGGGGCCTTGCCTTTATGTCCTATCTTTTTTGCCGGACAAAAGAACTTTACGACAAATATCCTGATCTGAATATTTATGTGCCGAAAACACTTGCTATTACCACAGACAAATTTGATGAATTTATGGAAAATAATTTTTCCCAGCATGATTTTTCAGGCCAAAAATATAGTGATGAAGCTATAATAAGGATGTTTGATGCTGCAGATCTCCCTGACCATCTCCGCTTTGATCTTGGGCAATATCTTCTTAAAACAGATCATCCCATAGCCGTACGATCATCTAGCCTCCTTGAAGACGCGCAATATATGCCCAGCGCCGGAATATATAAAACCATCATGCTTCCCAATAACCATGAAAAAATGAGTGTAAGACTTGCCCAGCTTTTAAGGGCTGTAAAGCTGGTATATGCCTCCACATATTTTGATGCTCCGATACAGATGGCAAAAACCAGCCTCCACCGGCCGGAGGAAGAAAAAATGGGGGTTATCCTCCAGTCAATTGTGGGACAGCGGCATGGTGATTTTTATTTTCCTGCTGTTTCGGGAGTTGCTCAATCGTATAATTATTATCCATTATCCTATATGAAGCCTGAAGAAGGGATTGCCTATGTTGCTATGGGTCTGGGGAAAACAGTTGTGGAGGGTGAAAGGGCCCTCCGGTTTTCTCCCAGGTATCCGGAATTTCTTCCACAGTTTTCAACGGTTGATGATATTCTTGAAAACTGTCAGCGCAATTATTATGCTCTTAAAATGACAGAATCCCGGGGTGAAATTCAATTATCAGATTTTTTTCTGGAAAATAAAGATCTGGATAAAACCCTTGTGAAACTGGATATAGATGATATGCCCGATGAAATTTTTCGTAATACTGGTGCTTCACATCTTTTTAGTACCTACCTCCAGGAAGATCACAGGATCAGAGATAGTGCAGAAATCAATGGGCATAGGATATTGACATTTGCCGGTATATTAAAATACAATACTTTTCCCCTCCCCGAACTCCTTGCTGATATATTAAGTATTGGTCAGGAAGGGATGGGGTGCCCTGTGGAGATTGAATTTGCGGTAAATTTTCCACGGGGGGATAATCAGGGAGGGGGTTGCCTGAAACCTGAGTTTGCGCTGCTTCAGATTCGACCCATGTCCATGTTCTATAAGAGCATTGAAGTTCTTATCAGTGATGACGAGATTGCAGATTCCATATGCTTTACAGATAATGCCCTGGGAAACGGGACGTTTTTGGATATTTCAGATATTGTTTTTGTAAAACCTGAGTTATTTGACCCTGCATGCACAGTTGAAATTGCAGGGCAAATCGCCAGAATCAACAGGGAGCTTGTCCGGAAAAAGAGAAGATATATACTTGCAGGGCCCGGAAGATGGGGTACATCTGACAGGTGGCTTGGTATTCCTGTAACCTGGAATGATATTTCAGGAGCTGGGGTTATCATAGAAACATCTTCTGAAAAATTGAATGCGGATTCTTCCAGGGGCACCCATTTTTTTCATAATATTACATCCCTTGGAATCGGGTATCTGACTGTTTCGCAGCATAATAACAGCTTTATCAATTTTAACAGGTTAAAGGCTCTCCCCGTTGAACAGGAGACCTCTTTTTTATTACATGCCAGACAAAAAGAGTTTTTTAAAATAAAGATTGACGGGAATAAATCACGGGGAGTTATATCGCTTTAAACGGGTATCTTAACAGAGAAAGGATGAAAAATGGAAAACGAGATTAATATTATTAAGGGAAGGGATCCAGGGGAAAGGGAATTTCATCAGGCTGTTACAGAGGTTCTTGAATCGATTGCTCCTGTTCTGGAAAAAAATCCTGAATATCGCCGTTTGAAGATTGTTCAAAGGATAATCGAGCCTGAACGGGTTATAATATTCCGTGTTCCATGGATGGATGACAGGGGGGAGGTTCATGTTAACAGGGGCTTTAGAATAGAGATGAACAGTGCCCTTGGTCCATATAAAGGGGGACTTCGTTTTCATCCCTCTGTGAACCTGTCCATATTAAAATTTCTTGCTTTTGAACAGGTTTTTAAAAATGCCTTAACCACGCTTCAGATGGGGGGAGGGAAGGGGGGATCAGATTTCGACCCCAAGGGAAAATCGGACAGTGAGGTTATGAGGTTTTGTCAGAGTTTTATGGCTGAGCTTTTTCGTCATATAGGTTCAAACACGGATATCCCTGCCGGTGATATTGGTGTTGGGGCAAGGGAAATAGGTTTTTTGTTCGGCATGTACAAGAAACTGAAAAATGAATTTACAGGTGTGCTGACCGGAAAGAGTATAGGCTGGGGCGGAAGCCTGATACGACCGGAAGCAACAGGATACGGTTGTGTATATTTTGCAGCAGAGATGCTGGCTGAAAAAAACTCAACAATCAGTGATAAGGTTTGTCTTGTTTCAGGCTCCGGCAATGTTGCCCAGTTCACCTCTGAAAAAATTATTGCCCTGGGGGGAAAAGTTATTACTCTATCAGACTCGTCAGGATATATACTTGATGAAAGCGGAATTGATGAAAATAAACTCAATTTTGTAAAAAGGCTCAAAAACGTAAAACGTGGAAGAATAAAAGAGTATGCAGATAAGTACAAAGAGGCTGTTTATACGGTCTGCGACCATGGGGCCGGCTCTAATCCTTTATGGAATCATAAGGCAGACTGTGCTTTTCCCTGCGCAACAGAGAATGAGATAAACGAAACAGATGCCCAAAATCTGATCAATAATGGAGTCTCTCTGGTTTGTGAGGGGGCGAATATGCCGACAATTTACGGGGGAGTAAAATTATTTCTTGATAACAATATTCTTTATGGTCCTGCAAAGGCTGCAAATGCAGGGGGTGTTGCCGTATCCGGTCTTGAAATGGCTCAAAACAGCATGCGGCTTAGCTGGCCTGCTAAAGAGGTTGATGAAAGGCTGAAAATTATTATGAAAAATATTCACAGAAGTTCCCTTGATGCAGCAGAGCAGTACAACCTCCCTGGAAATTATTTCAGCGGCGCTAATATGGCCGGATTTATTAAAGTTGTGGAAGCCATGATCGATCAGGGACTGGTTTAAACATTTTTTGCATGTAATTATTTGAAAATATTAGATTATGTTAAAAAAAAACAGGGTACAACAAATTTTGAAAAATATGGCTTTCTCATTTTATAATTTGGCGTGGAAGGCTGCTATCCCTTTTCTAAGGCATAACCACAGGCTTGCAGACGGGTTTTTGGAAAGGACTTTATCGGTAAAATTAACCAAAGCAGATATATGGATTCAGGCCGCTTCCGCGGGGGAATCGTATATAGCCTTAACCCTTTTAAAAAGCTTCCGGCTGGTTTTTTGTGGGTCAGCAAATATTCTTATCACCACAAATACCAGGCAGGGTCTGGACATTTTAAACAAAGGTGCGCCTGATATTGCAAATGGCTGTAACATGAATATTTCCACAGCTTTTTTCCCTTTTGACAAACCTGCTTTGATGGAAGCTGCCGTAAAACAGGTCAGCCCGGGAATCATGATTCTCATGGAGACTGAAATGTGGCCGGGCCATCTTGCTGCCCTGAAAAAGCAAAAATGTAAAATATTGATTATTAATGGAAGGATTACAGAAAAAAGTTTAAATCAGTACCTTTTATGGCCTTCTCTTTGGCGAAGCCTTATACCTGATAAAATTTGTGCGGTTACCCCCATGGAGGCAAAACGATTTGCCTGTCTGTTTGATTCTGCCTCCGTTGATGTTATGCCTAATATAAAATTTGACAGGGTTGCTGAGAAGACTGATTACTCTGCTCTTGAAAAACAGATAAAACAATTTTTAAAGCCTGAAGCATCTTTTCTTGTTCTAGGATCAGTGAGGGGTGAAGAAGAGGCTGATATAAATAATATCATATTGGAAGTGTTCAGCAGATTTCCCGGGGTTGTTATAGGTTTTTTTCCAAGGCATTTGCACAGGATTTTTGAAATTCAAGAAGAATTGAACAGAGTATCCATAAAATTTATCCTGAGATCTGAAATAAAAGAACCTGTTTCCCCAGGGACGGTTATTTTATGGGATGCCTTTGGTGAGCTTGGAGCCGCCTATAATATTGCCCATGCTGCCTTTGTGGGGGGAAGCCTTGCTCCTTTGGGTGGGCAGAATTTTCTGGAGCCCCTGGTATCCGGTATTATTCCGGTTACAGGGCCATACTGGGATAATTTTAAATGGATTGGAAAAGAGATATTTCACCAGGGACTTGTGCA
>JAUVKE010000147.1 GCA_030592105.1 Desulfobacteraceae bacterium | reverse complement strand
CCTGTGGTCCCTTCATAGATAGGAGCAATACGGCTGTCCCGCAAAAGCTGTTCCACGGGATAATCCTTACATGCTCCATAGCCTCCGTGAACCTGGATTGACTGGGCTATTATTTCACAGGCACGTTCTGTTGTGTATGCTTTACAAATGGGTGTCAAAAGAGAGATGAATTTGTCCAGTTTCTTTTTCTCTTCTTTATCATCTGTCATCTTGACCTTATCCATCAAAAGAGCGACATAGAAATTAAGGCTTCTCATACCTTCCAGGATTGATTTCTGCCACATGAGCATCCTTCTAACATCAGGATGTTCTATGATGCGAACCGAAGGAGCATCGGGATTCATTGACTGCGTTAAATGTTTTCCCTGAACTCTTTCCCGGGCATAGCTTACAGCATACATATAAGCGGCACTTGCAAGACCCAGTGACTGAATTGCCACATTAAGGCGTTCCTCATTCATCATGTGAAACATGGATCTTAACCCCTGGTTCTCTTTGCCCAGGAGTGTCCCCATGCATTCGCCTTTCCCACCAAATGTAAGGCTGCATGTGGGTCCGCCGTGCAATCCTATTTTTTCTTCTATTCCTGTACATGCAACATCGTTTAGCTCCCCAAGGGAACCATCGTCGTTAACTCTGATTTTAGGAACCAGAAACAGGGAAACTCCGGCGGGACCCGCTGGTGCCCCTTCAATCCTTGCAAGAACCGGATGAACTATATTGTCAACCATGTCATGCTCAGCACAGCTTATAAAAATTTTATTACCGGAAATCGAATAGGTTCCATCAGGATTTTTAACTGCTGTTGTGGTAAGTGCACCAACATCTGAACCTGCTTCAGGTTCAGTCAACACCATGGTTCCACCCCATTTCCCCGACATCATCTTTTCAAGATAAAGTTCTTTTTGTTTTTCCGTTCCAAAATATGCAACAAGCAATGCTGCTCCGTGCCCCAGCATGGGGAAACCGGCTATTGCGGTATTTGCCGCCTGAAAAAGTTCCATGACAGCAGTGGCAAGTACCTGGGGCATTCCCTGCCCGCCAAGTTCAGGATCATCAGCAAGAGCAGGCCATTCTCCCTCTATAAGCAGCTCATATACACGCTTAAAGCCCTCAGGCATCCTTACGGTTCCATTATCATAAACGCATCCGTTCCTGTCCCCTTCAGCCGACAAAGGAAGGAGTTCTTTTGTTGCCAGAGAACGAGCCTCGGAGAGTACCATCTCAAATACTTTTTTATTCAAGCCGGTATACTTTGCACTTTTGGTCAATGATTCAATATCAAGCTGTTCAAAAAGAACAAACTGAACATCTCTTCTATCTGTGAGTGTTTGTCCCATACTTTTCTCCCTTAAAAATTATAGTATGATCTGTTATAAATTTTCAAATAATTAATTCCACAGCAGTAGGAAGTTGCAAAAAAACAATTAAACTTCCCTTACGCAAAATTCTAACCTGACACCACTGATTTTACAAGGATAGAGGGGAAAACCTATGCCGGTACGTCGACCAAAGATTTTGAACAACAACGCAGTGAAATTATTTATGTGGAAATCTTTAGAATTCAGTAAAATATCTCCAAATCCCCTGTGGATTCGATTCAAAAAAGCAGGGGAACCGACCCCTGCTTTTCATAGCGAAATAAAATTAACCTAATATACTCTGGAACTCACCAAGCATTGCATTAACTTCTTTATAAAATTTAGTGGACTCCATATTTGTAATTTCATCCCATTTGCTCATAATCTCTTCAGGCTGAGGTGCCCCATCTGCAACGGAGAGTATAACCCCATTGTTTGTCATCATTGCAGATTTGCTGAAATAACCAAGCCCGGCATTAATAATTGTTCCTGAATCTTCACATTGTTCTGAGCAAAGATAAAGAACAACAGGGGTTACATATTCCGGTTTCATTTTTTCAAATACCGGAGGAGGCAATATATCTTCAGTAAGCCTGGTTGCTGCAACCGGAGCCAGTACATTTGTCTTAATATTATTCTTTGCCCCTTCCAGCTTCAACACATTGGCCAAACCAACAACGCCGCTTTTTGCCGCTGAATAATTAGACTGTCCAAAATTTCCGAATATTCCTGCCCCGGAAGTTGTCAGTATGATCCTGCCGTAACCATTTTCCTTCATGACCTTAAATGCAGGCCTGGTAACGCAGTAAGCTCCCTTAAGATGTACCTGGCACACTGCATCCCAGTCACTCTCTTCTGTTTTTAGAAAAGTCTTGTCACGAAGGATTCCCGCGTTATTAACCAGAATATCCACTTTTCCATAGGCATCAACAGCTGTTTTGGTAATATTCTCTCCACCTTCCATTGTGGCAACATTATCATAATTTGCCACAGCTTCTCCACCAAGAGCTTTTATCTCTTCTACAACCTTGTCAGCGGGAGAAGCACTTGCACCTGCACCATCCCTTGATCCGCCAAGATCGTTTACAACCACTTTAGCACCACGTTTGGCAAACTCAATTGCATGAACTCTTCCCAGACCAGCGCCTGCACCTGTTATTATAGCAACCCTACCGGTAAAATCGATTTTTGACATATGCTAACCTCCTAATTTATATATTACAAGACATATATTTTCACTTACCGAACCGAAATCTTACAAGACCTTATTTTCCACCTAACCCGGAATCAAAATATTGATTAGCGTCTGAACAAAACCGCTATGGATTTCCACATAAATAATTTCACAGGAGTATCTGTTAAAACCTTTGGTCGACGTACTGCAGGCTTTCAAAAAATTACTTTTGGAAAAATCTCCTTATTATCATAAAATTATTACAAGAGTCCACCATGCACCTTATCAAGAGTCCACCATGCACCTTATATAGATTGTCAGATAATAATTTCACTTTGGCCAGAGGAGGAAGGCGTATTGTATAATACGCAGGCGGCCGATAACGGAGTGAAATTTTTTATGTGACGACCTATAACATATCCTTAAGGCAAAAATCAGGTATTAACTGTTAAACGTAGCTAAAATCATAAAAGAAGTCAAGAACGAGATACGAATAAGCTAAAAACAGTTTTTAACATTCAAAAATAGAAAACACCTGTTTTTTTTCTATTGGGAATTCCCAGGTGCAAAAAAGACCCTGGGGACTCATGCAGCCATTACTCAAACTTATTAAAAATTTACCCCCCAATTTATACAAAATATCGATTTTACAATACTTCAATTCCCCAAAGGCTCAAAATTCTTGCAATGAAAATAATCATATGTTAAGAGTCAACTTATCCAAATGTCTAAATCATAAACTCTACAGTAATAATAATAGCGGTAATAACAGCGGATTATACACGCTAATCAGGGAGAATAATTTAATGGATTTTGAACTAAACAAGCCACAAAAAGACATCCAAAAAGCGGCCAGAGATTTTGCAAAGGGCGAATTTGACAAAGATCTGATCCTGGAGATGGATAAAAATCACGAATACCCAACAAAAATATGGGAAAAGGCCGGGGAGCTTGGCTTTATTGGTATGCATTTTCCTGAAGAATATTCAGGACAGGACATGGGGATTCTGGAAAACATTCTGGTTGCAGAAGAATTCTGCCGTAAAGATTCCACAGTCGGGGCATGCCTTACCCTTGCAAGCTTTGCATCTGAATGTATTTTACGTTTTGGAAGTGACGAATTAAAGAAAAAATTCCTTCCTCCGGTGGCAGAAGGCGAAATGCTTTCAGCAGGTGCTTTTACAGAACCAGGGCATGGTTCTGATATTACAGCCATGGATACAATAGCTGTAAAAGACGGAGACGAGTGGGTCATAAACGGTACTAAAACATTTATTACAAATGGTGGAATGGCAGGTTTTTATACTGTATTATGCCAGACTGATACCGAAGCAAAACCTTCATATAAGGGGTTAAGCATGATCCTGGTGGAAGCCGACAAAGCCGGCCTTTCCACGGCAAGTGTTGGAGAAAAAATGGGTCTCAGAATGATGGCTACATCTGAAGTAATATTTACAGATGTCCGTGTTCCTGCCTCAAACATGATCGGAAAAGAAGGAAAAGGTTTTTATCAGGTACTTGAATTTTTTGATGAAAGCAGAATACTCATAGCAGGTCAGGCCGTAGGGTTTGCCCAGGGAGCCTTTGACCGAGCTTTGGATTATGTTAAACAAAGAGAGCAATTTGGTAAAAAAATTGCCGAGTTCCAGATTACCCAGCATAAATTAGCAGATATGGCGACAAAGATAGAGCTTGCCAGGTTAATGACATACAAAGCCGCCTGGAACTTTGATAATGGGAAAATTGATCCCAAGCTTACATCCATGGCAAAAATGGTTGCGGCAAGAGCTGCTGTGGAAGTTGCAGACGAAGCAATACAGCTCCTCGGTGGATACGGATATATGACAGAATATGAAGTTGAACGTTTTTACCGTGATGCCAAAATAACCGAACTTTACGAAGGAACCAGGGAAATTCAGAAAAATACCATAGCAAGTACCATATTAGGCAAAATGAAATAAACAGGTCCTTTACTTAGGAACGAAAATTTTATAAGCTGAACGAAATAGCTTGTCTTTTGGCCCATCTACTTCGTTGCATCAAAGGCCGAATACGCATAGTATGCAACCTTTAATGCGCCTTGTATATGGGCCAAAATCCTGCGCTATTTCTGTTCAACTTATTTCATCTCCGTTCCTTACAAAGATTTATTTTTTATAAAACGAACAACAAAAGAATGGGGTTTAAAAAATCCCATTCTTTAAATATTTGATTCCCATCACAAATGTGCCCGCCGGATTTACTGTTTTTTCTTGTTATTGCCTGATTCCCAGGGACAAATTTGCAATACTAAAGGGCCCACGCAAAAATAACTTTCCATTTTATGCGCCAATGCATCCCCCCTGCCACCCAGGCGCCTAAACATTTAAAATTACTAATTTATTTTCCTGCGAACCCTAAAGAAACGGGGCTTTCTTTATCATGCTAAGCATAAGAAAAATTGGAACCATCGGCCGCACCTACCGCCACCTTAAACGCTACCGTCAGATTCTATCCATTTTTTTTAAATATGGATTTGAAGATCTCATAGAAAAGCTCAGAATCAGCCAATATCTTGAGACGGGCCTGCAAATAGTCTCGAAAGCCAAACACAGTCTCATTTCTAAACATTCACAGGCCCAAAGAGCGAGAATGGCACTGGAAGAATTGGGGCCTGCATATATTAAACTGGGCCAGATGCTTTCAACACGGCCGGATTTACTTTCACCAGCCTTTATAAATGAATTTACCAAACTCCAGGACAATGTCCCCCCTGTCCCTTTCTCAGACGTAGAAAAGACCATTAAAGCAGAGTTTGCCGATACTTTTGACAACCTGTTTCTTTTTTTTGAAAAAACACCCATGGCTTCAGCTTCAATCTCCCAGGTTCACAGGGCAAAGCTAAAAAATGGACAGGATGTTGCCGTTAAAATCCAGCGTCCAGACATCAGAGAGGTCATTGAAACCGACCTGGAAATCATGCTTTACCTGGCATCCCTCATGGAACGTTATGTCAAAGAGATGCAACTTCACCACCCTGTTAAAATAGTTGAAGAGTTTGCAAAAAATCTCGAAAATGGCCTCGATTTCATGGTGGAAACCGCTAATATGGAACGATTTACGCAACTTTTTCGCAAAGACCCGACTATCCATGTCCCAAAGGTTTACCATGAAATGTCCACAACCCGTGTACTGACCATGGAAATCATAGATGGTATCAAAGTTTCGGATATCAATAGACTAGATGAGGCAGGATTAAATAAAAAAAAGATAACACGGCATGGTGCGGATCTGCTTTTAAAACAGATGTTTGATCATGGATTTTTCCATGCAGACCCCCACCCGGGAAATATTTTCATACTCCCTGACAATGTAATATGCTTTATCGATTTTGGAGAAATGGGTTCCATAAATCTTAAAGGGAGAGAAAATTTTGTTGATCTCATCGGCAGTGTTGTTCACCGGGACGAAGCAGGTACCACCAATGCAATAATAAATGCCACTGAAAATGATGGTGACCTCGATTATTCCCTTCTTGAACGTGACATTTCAGAGTTCATGACCCGCCATCTATATAAGCAATTAAAAGATCTTGAAATAGGAAAACTTCTTCAGAATTTGCTGGAAATCATTCATCGTCATCGCCTGAGGATACCAGCAGATTATTATTTAATGATGAAAGCTCTTGTCACTTTTGAGGGAATAGGTTTAATACTTGATTCTGATTTTGACATGATAAAACAGGCAACACCCTATATAAAAAAGATCAAACTTGCCAGATTCTCCCCCAAAAGAATTACAACTGATATAATAGCAATCTCATCGGAGCTATTATTTTTTACACGGCAATTTCCAAAAGACCTGCTAAAAATATCCCATTTGATTAAAGAACAAAAACAGAGCATAAAGCTCGAACTTAAAGGGATTGATACAGCATTTTCAAAAATTGACCAGGCAAGCAACAGGTTATCCTTTGCAATAGTTATAGCTGCATTGCTCATAGGCTCTTCCATAGTTATCAGATCTGGAACACCCACTCAATTTTTTGGAGTATCACTGATAGGAATAGGTGGCTTTCTGGTTGCTTTTGT
>JAUVKE010000015.1 GCA_030592105.1 Desulfobacteraceae bacterium | reverse complement strand
TGTATTTTTTCTGATCTGTTGTACATCCTCTATCATAATTACTGCGTCAAAGTTATCTGGAAGAAAATTTCCTGTGTTAACAGGAAGATACTAATCAGGAAATGTAAGATTAATTGGATATGATTCGTTTGCTCCGGCAAGATTACGAAAGCGTACAGCTATTCCATCCATTGCTGCAGCATTATAAAATGGTGATGAAATTTGCGCAAAAACAGGCTCTGCCGTAATTCTGCCAAGTGAATCATCTACGGAAATATTTTCAGAAGATAAAAATTTAAAACAGTGTTCTTCAGAAAGTGCCTTGTGCCATTTTTTTATGGCTTCATCAAGAGGCATGTTGCTTATATATATATTTCTGCTTTTCATTTTAATAAAAAATTTATGGATGATTATTGAAACAGTTGAACTTTTACTTCATCTCCCTGTTTTAATCCCTGAAGAGATTCTTCAATCACTACGTATCCGTTAGCTTTGACCAGAGTAGATATTGCGCCGGATTTGCCAAATATTGGATGAACTTCAAAAATATTATTACCTTTTCCTTTTTTGACCTCTACCCTTATAAAATCTCTGCGTCCACCTGTTGAGGGGATGTTTTTCATCAATATTCCTCTGACGTTTTTTTTAAAAGAAAGGGATGAATCAGCTTTTCCAGATAGAAATTTTATTACTGGTTCTACAAACATCTCAAAGCAGACCATGGCAGAAACAGGATGCCCAGGAAGACCGAATACGGGTTTTCCATTGCATAAAGCAATTATGACAGGTTTCCCGGGTTTAATTGCTACTCCGTGGACAATTATTCCGGGGGTTCCCAGAGATTCTATTACTTTGCTGCCTATATCCCGTGTTCCTACTGAACTGCTGCCGGAAAAGATAATAATATCATTCTCTGCCATAGCCTTTTGTGCTGTATCGTATAATTTTGATTCTTTATCAGGTACAATCCCATAATAAATTGGAATACCATCTATTTCACGAACAAGTCCCGAAATAGCTATTGAATTTATATCCCTGATTTTCCCCGGGGATGGGGCATGATCAAATGGAATTATTTCATCTCCGGTTGAAATAATCCCCACGTTTACCTTTTGTTTTACTGAAACATTTTTTATACCAAGTCCTGCGAGAAGGCCAAGATCCTGGGGCCGAAGTCTGTGCCCATGATAAATCTGTATCTCTCCTATATGTATATCTTCACCAATATCAATTACATTAACACCTGAAGCAACTCCTTGAACAATTTCTACCATATGGCTGTCAATATTAATAGTATGTTCCAGCATGATAACCGCATCTGTTCCAGGTGGCATTAATCCGCCGGTAGAGATCCTGAAACATGTTCCAGGTGCCGGCCCAATGAGTGGTATATCGCCCATTTGAACTTCGCCGGTTATTTCCATATAAGCAGGTATGCTTGCAGTTGCTCCGAATACATCTGAAGCTCTTACTGCAAAACCATCCATTGTTGAGCGGGAATAAGAAGGAAGATTTTCAGGAGCTGTAATGTTAATTGAAGTAATACGTCCGAGAGCATTTTGTATAGGGATTATTTCATCGGAAAGGGACAAGTGATTAATCTGTTTTTGTAAAACAGAAAGTGCTTTGTTAAAGAATATAATTTTGCTGCGACCAAGCATATCGCGGGTAGTATCGTCTGTCTGAAGCATAATTTTCGCAACAGTTTAAGTATTTGAAAGAAATTAGTAACTATTCAGTTGATATACATAATTTCAGATTTTAGTTTAACGCTTTAACATATTGGCATACTTTTGATATCACCCAGTCAGGTGTTGATGCTCCTGCTGTTATACCTATTGATTTGAAATGTTTTAAATCAACAGGATTAATCTCAGATTCTGTTTCAACATGAAACACAGCTTTTACAGATTGATTAGCAATTTCTGCAAGTCTTTTTGTATTTCCGCTGTTATGTCCTCCTATAACGATTATAGCATCAACTTTTTTTGATAGTTCCAGAACTTCAGCTTGTCGCGTATGCGTAGAATTACAGATAGTATTAAAAAAAAGATAGCCAGGATGATTAACAGCAGCCCAATTGTTAACTTTCTGGTAAAATTTTGTATTTTGCGTGGTTTGTGCTACAATAATTGCTTTATCAAAACAAGGGAGTCCTTCCAAACTCTGTAAATCATTTATTGCATATCCTCTTGAGCCTGCATGACCAAGCAATCCAACAACCTCAGGATGTTTTTTATCCCCAGCAATAATAATTGCATATCCTTTATCTGTATATTTGTCAATAATAGCTTGGACTTTGATAACTCTGGGGCATGTAGCATCAAGAACAGTAAATCCGGCTTTTTTTAAATTTTTCAATACATCGGGGGGTACTCCATGAGCTCTTATAATAACAATCCCCTGTTTTCGGGAAGAGAAATCATCTAACTCAGAAATTCCTTTTTTATTTAAGTGTTCAAGTACCTGGGGATTATGAATAAGTTGTCCGTAGGTGTATACAGGTTTTTTATATTTTTCCGGTGCAGCAAGGGTTAGATTTACTGCCCTTTTAACACCAGGACAAAAACCGGCAGTTCTGGTAAGAATTATTTCCACTGTAAATTTGTTCTAAAAAAATCTTTAATTTTCTTTTAAAAATATATTATGATCAACAAGAGAAAGAGAATGTATATTTGCATTTATAAATTTTTGTTCCCCGAAGATATTAATTATTCTGACACCATTTTCTTCAGGTTCAACTATATCTACAGATTCCATTATCAATTCTTTATTGTCATTCGTAATTAAATAAGCACTTGCTTCACACATGATATTATTCTCCTTTTATTTGATTGCAGCCTGTTTTTCGTATAAATCCTTAAGATTATGCTGTATTAATGTCTCTATTAAATGAGGAAGCGGTATTGAAGAGACTCCGATTATTTCAATATTCTCCTGCGAAAGAGGTAAAAGCAGCTTTTTCCCTTTGCATGCAGCCACAGCTTTGGCTATATTGGGAGTAACTTCTCCCATCATAGCGTGGGCCATAATAATTCCTACCGGGCCTATAATAATATCAGCCTCGGCAACAGTTCTAACAATTGCGTTTTCTCCTGATGCTCCACGATTAGCTTTTGCTTTAAGCATTTGTGCTGTTGCGATTGCATTAGTCCCTAAAGCTATTATTTCAATAGTTTCATGGAAAAAAATCTTTAAGGCTTTTATAATTGCACTCCCAATGCCTCCTCCCTGACCATCAACAACACATATTTGCTTCATAAAAAAATCCTATAATTTTCTGGTTTTTAATCTTGCGTTCCGTTCTTTTTTTGAAAATCTTTTCTTAGGCCCTCTTTTTTTTGTTGTTGGAATCCATCCATTTTCTTCTTTATCTGTAAAACCCTGATCATCATAGTGGAATGCTGTTTTAACTTTTTTTTCAAATTCTGCAGAACCTATTACAGTTGCATTGCATGATTCTGAAAATTTGACTATATCAAGATCAGAACTGACAATCAGGGCTTTTTCTTTCTCCCTGAAGGCTATATTTTTTATGACAGTATCTGCAGTCTCCCCATTTTTAGAAAATTTTATTTTAATCCCATCAACAGTATCAATATGCTGCGATGAATTGCCAGCATTTGTTCCATCAAAAACCAGAGTAATTTTATGATGCTTGATTTTTTTATATCTGGCAACTGCAGATATTAAAGCCATTCTCCCCTGTTGAAAATCGAATTGTTCAATAGAGTTTAAAAAATGAGATTGACGAATTAAATTATAACCATCAATAATGATATGGATAGACATGAATTATAAGGTTAGAATTATTATAATTTGTTTAGCTGTTTAATATTTTTCATTTTAAATATACGCTGAAGCGTGTATGTAGTCAATATCTTTTAAGCAATTACTTGAGTTTTCGGAAAAAAGCACGAACCATTTTAATTAAAATATGTAATAATAGTAAGGATAAATATAATTCAATTTTTTGAGGAGTGAACTCATCTCTAATCTCCCTCCGAATTCTTTTCAGAGTCATAAATGCCAGGTTAAAAACAATAGTGAACAGTTCCAGTGAAGAAGCACCTTTGGTTTTGGTTATACCTGATTTATTGAGCATGCTTCCGATTTTTAAACTGAAAAAGCAGCTTCCAAAAACCCCAAGCTTTTCAGAGTTTATGATTTGATTTTGGAATTCAAATAGGATAATATGCATTTTGGCAAGACTCTTATCTTTGATTTGGTTGTTTTTGATTGAATAATAGATATCATAGTTAATAAATTTTTCCAATATTTATAATTATTTCAGTTGGTTAAACTATTAATTCTTAAAAAAATCTACTCAAAAAGTTGAATTAAAGATCATCTGGACTCCGGCCTTCGCCGGAGCGACCGCTTTCTCGAAATTTGATACGATTTAACAATTTAACAAATAAATATCATGAAATTTGGACACGGTGGAGATATCAGAAATCTGGCGAATATCGCTGGATGCAGTACCGAAGAGTTACTCGATTTTAGTGCAAACATAAATCCACTGGGCTATCCAGAATCTCTTCGTCGGGTACTTTCGCGTCATCTCAGTGAGGTTGTGCATTATCCTGACCCGCAATCTCTGACGTTGCGCAAAACCATTGCCTCCGCATTATCTGTCTCTGTAGAACAGGTGGTCTGCGGGAATGGTTCTACAGAACTTTTATATGCACTTCCCCGCGCTCTATCTGTTCGAAAAGCGATAATTCCCGTTCCAGGTTATATCGATTATACGACTGCGGCTATTCGTACAGGAATTGATATTATCACCATTATATTAGATTCCGAAAGCGGATTCTCTATTGACTGGAATAAGGTTGAGCAGAAACTGTCCGGCTGTGATATGGTGATCGCCGGACAACCAGCCAATCCATCCGGAGCAATGTTCGATTCAGAAAAACTGTTAGAGGTTGCGTTACGAAATCCTTCCACTTTTTTTGTTATAGATGAAGCGTTTGCGGACTTTGTTGATGGTTATCAAAGTATAATTTCCTACAACAGACCAAACATCATTATTCTCAGATCTATGACCAAATTTTATGCAATTCCGGGTTTGCGTCTTGGGTATGCACTTGCTCCGGAACCGATTGCACAGCGTATCGCAGAGGTTATTCCTCCCTGGTCAGTAGGAAGCCTGGTTCAGGCTGTTGGTGTTGCTGTTCTCAAAGACCTTGCCTATGCTGAGAAAACGCGTAAAGAGATTCCACTGCTTCGTGAACAACTTTTTCAAGACCTTGCAGATTTTGATTCTGTTAAAGTCTTTCCATCTTCTGCCAACTATTTGCTGGCTCGTTTGGAAAATACAAATTTCGATGCTGCAGCCCTGGCTGATGAGCTCATTATTAACCGGATCTCAATCCGCGTATGCAGCAATTATGAAGGATTAGACGGGCGCTATTTCAGGGTAGCCGTGCGTACAGCAAAGGAGAACAAACAACTGATAGATGCCATGGCCACTTTGCTTGGTGCACTTCCGCAAAAAAGAAAATCGACTTGCGTAAAACCGCAAATACCGGCAATAATGTTTCAGGGAACCTCATCCAATGCAGGAAAGAGCGTTCTTGCTGCTGCTTTTTGTCGTATTTTGTTCCAGGATGGTTATAAAGTAGCGCCGTTTAAAGCTCAAAATATGTCGCTGAATTCATATGTAACACAGGATGGGGGTGAGATGGGACGGGCTCAGGTAGTACAAGCTCAGGCATGCAGGCTCGACCCTGATGTGCGAATGAACCCCGTATTGCTTAAACCGAGCTCAGATACAGGCTCTCAGGTAATTTTGCTTGGTAAACCAGTAGGAAATATGCAGGTTGATGATTATATTAATTTTAAATCTCAGGCATTTGAAACAGTAAAAAAAGCATATGAATCTCTGTCATTAGAAGCAGATGCAATCGTTATCGAAGGTGCAGGGAGCCCTGGAGAAGTCAACTTAAAACATCATGACATCGTGAACATGGCCATGGCTGCTCTATCAGAGGCTCCGGTTCTTATTGTGGGTGATATTGATCGTGGTGGCGTGTTCGCATCTTTTATAGGAACAACTGAAGTTCTTTCTGAAAAAGAACGTGCGATGGTGGCAGGCTTTGTTATCAACCGGTTTCGTGGAAAAAAGAAATTACTTGACGATGCCATTGATTATACGCAACAATATACTGGATTACCTACTTTTGGCGTGATCCCCTATATCCATAACCTTGGGATTCCCGAAGAAGATTCTGTAAGTTTTAAAACCCGCAAACAGGAAATTAAATCAAAAGACGTTGATCAGGTAGAGATCGCAATAATTGATCTTCCACATATCTCAAATTTTACCGATTTTGATTCTATTAATCTCGAACAGGATGTTCTGCTGAAGATTATCCGTAAGACTGATGATCTCGGCATACCTGATGCCATAATTATTCCTGGGAGTAAAAATGTACTGAGTGACCTTGATTATTTACGTAAAAGCGGTATGGCAGAACGGATTACAACACTCGCCAGAAAAAAAGAGACAACCATCGTCGGCATCTGTGGCGGATTTCAGATCCTCGGAACAACCATTGCAGATCCTGACTGCATAGAGTCTGATGCTGGTTCACAGCCTGGTCTGTCATTACTATCGATTAAAACTGTTATCAAGGAAGAGAAAGCACTTAAAACTGTCACAGCCCGACATATTGCATCGGGACTTGAGCTTCGGGGATATGAGATTCACCATGGACAAACAACGGGTGAATACCTGCAGCCGGCAGTGGTTAGTGAAGATGGTGAAACCATAGGTTATGCTTTAAAGGATGGCCGTATTTTTGGCACTTATCTGCATGGCCTTTTTGATGCTGATGCTTTTCGGCGCTGGTTCATAGATGATCTTCGGGTACGACGCGGTCTCCCCGCCATAAAAAAAATACAGACTATATTTGATATTGAACCTGCGTTAAACCGGCTTGCAGACATTGTACGCGCAAATCTTAATGTGGATAAAATCTATCAAAAAATGGGCATAAAATGAATACTCTTGTTCTGCATATCTGGATTGCACTTATTCTGGATTTTCTCATAGGCGATCCCCGGTGGCTGCCTCATCCTGTGTGCCTTATCGGTCGAACTGCTCAGATGCTTGAAAAACCGTCACGACAAATATTCTGCAATCAGCGCTTCGCCGGAATTGTCGTTGCTGTGATTATTATTGCAGGAACCGGTTGTATAACATGGGGACTGTTGATTACAGCACGCAGTTTTTCTCTCCTGACAGGCGATCTTTTTGAAATCTGGATACTCTATACAACTTTTGCAGTAAAAGATCTTGCAGTTCACAGTAATGCCGTGTTCCAGGAGCTTGAAACAGGCGATCTTCCAAAAGCGAGACATTTTGTCTCACGCATGGTAGGCCGCGATACAGAACAACTCAATGAACAGGGCATTGTTCGGGCAGCAGTCGAAAGCGTGGCAGAAAATTCTGTTGATGGTATTCTCGCACCGCTTTTTTATGCAGTTCTTTTTGGTCCGGTTGGCGCTATGGTTTACAAAGCTGTAAATACTCTGGATTCTACCTTTGGATATAAAAATGATCGTTATCTGCAATTTGGAACAGCCTCAGCACGAATCGATGATGTTGCAAATTATATTCCTGCACGCTTAAGCCTTTTGTTTGTAACAATCGGTGCGGCACTGTCGGGTAACCATGCAAAACAAGCTTTTTGTACTGGTTTAAGAGATGCACAAAAGCATATAAGTCCCAATGCAGGTTATTCTGAAGCGGCATTTGCCGGAGCACTTGGAGTTCAGATTGGCGGGCAAATAGTTCGAAACGGACAATTAAGCTCAACGCCTAAATTAGGAGATCCGATTAATCCCCTGGAGCGGCGGCACATCTGCAAGACAAACAGGCTAATGTTTGCTGTTACGATCGTGGCTGTATTATTTATGACCGGAATTAGAATTTTATTATAGAGAATGATAATATGACAGAATTAAATTATAATCGCACGCTTCTTTTTACCGGAACAGGCAAAGGTAAAACAACAGCAGCATTAGGAATGGTTCTTCGCGCTTCTGGCCATGGCTTAAAATCGCTCATAATTCAGTTTATTAAATCTGATGATTCAACAGGTGAAATCAGTGCATTACAGCAAATCCCTGACGTTAAAATTATTCAGACTGGTCTCGGTTTTTTACCGGCAAAAGATGCTCCGGAGTTTTTAAAGCATCAGCACGCAGCAATAAAAGGAATGAAATATGCGGCTGACGCATTAACATCAGGCAAATGGGACATAATAGTTCTTGATGAAGTTGTCACCGCAGTTTCCAAAGGAATCCTTGATGAGTGTGAAGTAATTGAAGCTATTAAAAAAACGGCATTAAAAACTGTTATCGTTTTAACAGGCCGCCATGCTTCTGAAAAACTTATCAAAACAGCCGACACTGTCACTGAAATGCGTCCGCTTAAGCACGGCTTTGAAACTGGATGGGCAGCACAAAAGGGTGTAGAGTTTTAGTAACCGTTCACGATTGAAAAAACGGGATTGCTTCCAATTTCGGCCTCTAATTTCTGGATTCCGGCCTCCGCCGGAACGACAAGTGCGCTAATCTGTTTTTTATATTTTGTCACACCTATCCATGATCGGAGGTTGTTACCAGAGACAGCTAATCGGTTGAATGGAGAGTACAAGCAGGATTACTGTTTCTGCGATTTCGCTTGATGCACCTATGGTATCACCGGTTGTACCTTTAATCCTTAACATGCAAAAACAAGCGAATAATACTGTTGTAATTATAACTGCGGCGGCAGCAATCAGGCCTGCGAATCGTGCTGCTATCCATGATGCTGCAAGGAAAAAAAATAATACCCAAAATGACTCGAAGACAGATCTTCCTTGAGAAAGCAGATGGCCTAATCCATCCGGTCTTGCTGAGGGCAGAAAACTCAGCATTGGTACCATGACGCAACGGCCTGCAATGGGAGCAAGCAACACCGCCATTGTACGGTGCTCACATGACATGGAACCAATGGCCGCTATCTTAAATGCAAGGATTCCCATAATTGCCACACATCCAAATGCACCAATACTGTTGTCCCTCATAATTTCCATAACCCGATCAAGGCTGTTATGGCTGAAAAAACCATCAGCAGTATCGCCGATCCCATCAAGATGAAGACCACCATGCGCCACGACAAGCCATGCTGTTATAAACACAGAGATCACCATGGGTGGGAAAAATCCATCAAATATTATTGAGATTCCGGCGGCTGGCAGACCTATAAGCAACCCAACAAGTGGGAAAAACGGCACACTCCGCACAAGATCTTTTTCCGTATGCCGGCAAATAGCCGGCAGCGGCACTATTTTAAGAAATTCTATACCTGCCAGTAATCGTTTCATTTGGTTACCTTTATTAAGTTTTGTCATAAAAATACGAAAATAAAAATTAAGATATTATTAAGGTTCTATCCTCTGTACCTTTTTGCCCCATAAACAGCCAGTCCTATGATAAAAATAACAAATAAAGAAGCAAACCATTGAATTCCTGAAGAGGCCAGTTCTGTGGACTCATCTTTTGTCTTGATCTCTTCCATTTTATAACCTTCGACTGCGGCAGAATCTTTTCCTTTTTTAAAAGCTTCTTTCTGATCATTAATCTGCTGATCAATCTGCTTTGCTTTTTCATTAAAACCCTGCTTAAGTTTTTCAAGCAGAGCTGTCCGCTCCTGAACCTGCTTGTTTAAAGCCTTTCCCACAGCCTGTTCTATGGCTATTTTGAACTTTTCCACCATCTCTGGCGACATGACTCCAGGCAGGGATATGATGTTTACCACCATCTGGTTAAGAGCCGGATTATTGCAGGTATGATCACAGCATGCCACACCTTTTTCAATCACATTTACCGCATATTCCGCAGCCAGTTTCTTTTTTATTTTATCCTCCGGCTTCCAATACCCTTTTCGGACAGATTCAAGCATTCTCGCGGTCATTGATTGATATGCCCAGGGATTCTCTTTATTAAAAAACTTTTTAAGCTCCATTCCGTATTTATCTTCCACATAAACCTGATATGTCTGCTCCCACTTGGCTTTATCAATCGCCCTGGGGACAGTTACCTGCCAGCCCCACATGTATTCCACAAATTTTTCCATCTCCCTTGCGCCGGCGTATTTTTCAGCTTTCATGCCGGTAATCCATTTCGGGTTCAGGTAGCGGCTGCGAAGCTCTTTTCCGATTGTTGTTGCTGCGGACTCAATATGCCCTTCACCAATTGTTTTCTGCTGAGAAATAAAAACATCCGGGTCTTTTCCGGATTCTTTCCTGACCGCCATACTCAATCCGCCCAGATACTGAAACATGTCATCATTATCCATTGTAGAATAAAGATTGGAAGAAATGGAATGGATTGTGGCATCAACCTTTTTCAGATTTTTTTTGTATATTTCCTTGACATTATCCCCCCACATATCTTCAGAATAGCCGAATGAGACCATATCAATAAAAATATCCGCAAGAACCTTGTCATCTTCCCATAGTCCACTTGCTGAAGTCATGTCATCTAACTTTGTTCCATACGCCCCTGGTCTGGCCGAAAAAAGACGGACTGTTGAAAGCTTTTTCGCTTTATCAGGCGAATATCCTTTGTCTAAAAGCGATTTTTCCAGAGCATCCGCATGGTTTTTTAAAAAATTCTCCACATCAGTTAAAAGAGCGGCCTCTTTTACAGCCTTGTCTAAAAACAGAACGACAGTGGGGAATATATCCCTGAAAAGACCGGACATCTGCAGCAGAACATCAATACGTGGACGTCCCAGCTCTTTACCAGAAATCGAACGCAGACCCTTTACTTTGTCCCTTTTATCCCATACCGGCTCCATCCCCATCAGATAAAGGGCGGTTGCAGTATTGATCCCTTCGTTTCTGATGGTTTCCACAGACCAGAGAATAATACCGATCTGTTCAGGATAAGTCCCGTCATGTTCCCTGATATATTTTTCAATAAGTTCTTCAGCAGCATTTTTACCAAGTTTATATGCTTCCTTAGATGGCACCTTTTCCGGATCAAAGGCATAAAAATTTTTTCCGGTTGGAAGGCTCTCCGGATTCCGTACAGGATCGTTCCCTGAAGCAGGAGGGATATAACCGCCTCGCAGCCCTCTCATAAGGCTTTCCATTTCCGAAGGCCCGCAGGCCAAAAGCTGTTTTTTATAAAATTGCAATGTATTGGATGATTTTTCAGCAATCGCTTCCGCAGTCTCATTTAGAGCTTCGCCGCTTGAAGACTGGCCAAAGGTGTGCAGTCCGTAAGGAATCAGCTCTGTTTTTAAGGCAAGAACATAATGTTCAATTTTTTCTATTGAGTCATCATTCACATCCTCTATTTCAAGGTCTTTGTCAAGCCCCAGTTCAAAAACCATCTTTTTAATTCTTGCCAGCTTTTGTAATTTTATCTTTTCTGAAACAGCTGAATCATATTCACTGATAATCGCAGCAATTTTTGAATATTCTTCATACAGGCCGCCTTTTTTAAACGGCGGAACTGCATGGTCAATAATAACACCCCTGCCTCTTCTTTTAGCCTGAATCCCTTCTCCCACATCATCCACAATATACGGATAAAGACTTGGGATATCTCCAATAAGGACTTCCGGCGAACAGCTCTGTGTCATTCCGGCCTGCTTTCCAGGCAGCCATTCATGAGTGCCATGGGTTCCAAGACTGATCATCACATCAGGTTTTAATTCTTTTTGCAGCCATAAATAAAAGGCCGTATATTGATGATGCGGATATAAAATAGTGCTGTGATAAAGTTTGTCAGGATCATCGGTTAATCCTCTTACAGGCTGAGGCACAAGCGTAAGATTTCCCAAACGTACACATGGTATGATAAACTTTCCATCTTTTACCATAATCGTGGAATCTTCGGGTCTTTTCCAGTCCTTTTCCACATTGGACAAAAAATCCTTATCAATTTCAGAAATCCATTTTTTATATTGAGAAATATCAATGGTAATGACATCTCCGGTTGCCATCATTTTTTTCAGTTCATCCGGCGCCCAGGTTCCTACATTGCGGCCGCTTTTGATGATAAGATTCATTATTTTGTCTTCTGAAAGTTCTCCATCAATGGAATATCCTTCAGATTTCATTTGTTTAATAATTTTTTCTATGCTCCTGAAAACATTCAGATAACTTGCGCCGACATTCTGTTTGCCGCTTCCGTGATTATAATAGACAAGAACTGTCTTTTTATCCTTATTGGCTTTTTTTTGCAGATTATGCCATTTTGCAATCCTTTTGGCGAGCATCTCTGTCTGCCTTGTATCAGACAGATAAAAATATCCGGAAGTTCCTGAATTTTTATCCTCTATTTTTTCTTTAACACCTATTACAGTCGGTTCCACCAAACCGGACAGTTCCGGCGTGGAAAACTGAAATGCAAGACCGGCAGGAGCTATGCCCTGAAGTGATCTGAGCCATTTTTCCTTTGGTGTAAAAAAAAGATACTGACCATTAAAAATTGGGACATCGGCTTTTTTCAGGATATTTAAAAGGTTTTCAGATAAAATTGAATTAAATTTGAATGTAAAACCGGTGATGGAGCCAAGCCCGTTTTCTAACGGTTCGGACGAAATCAGCCTCTCTATCATTTTATTTCCGGTTTTAAAAGAATAAATCAGAGTTACAGTGTTGATTCTGTTTTTCTCGAGTGCAGTTATCAAGGTATTCAAAGGCTGTTTTTTAGTTTCCACAAGAAAGGCTGAAAAAATAGTGATCAGATTCCATTTTTTCCCTTCCCTGTAATGCCCTGAATTTTTATACCAGTCAAAATATTCATCAATATTCATAAATATCTTTGGGGCTGAGGGATGATAAAGTGCATTTTCAGGCAAAATAAAAGGAGGCGCAAAAGTTGTGTTAAAATCAAATTCCCTTTTGGCAAGATAAAGGATCAGGTTTTTTGAGTTATTAATATCCGTAAACTTAAAATAGTCCCGCACTTTTTTGTCTGTTATAAAACCTGCATTAATAAAATCTTCTGTATGGGAAGACTTCCGAACCGCATATATTTTTGCCTTTGGATTAATTTTTGTTTTGCTGGCAAGAAGCCAGTCAGCGGGATTGGACTGCATGATATCCACAATCGCAATATCCATGCAGGCTATAAAATTTAAAATTTTTGTTTTATTGATATCTTCCTCTTTGAAAATTTTTATATCAAGATCAGGAATACTAATCTGCTTTGCTGCCTCAAGGAATGTGTAAGCATCTGAATCGCTGATAAAAAATCCCATTCGCACTGTTTTTGCAAAAAGATTCTGCGGAGAAAAAAGTAAAAAAATAAAAAATATAAAAACCACGCATTTTACTTTCATCTTGCTATTATTCCTTTTCCGGAACATAAACCATGGAGCCGTCCTCAAGTCTATAGGCAATTCCTAATTTTTCGCCATAGCCTTTAGCCTTGTCTTTGCTGACCTTGATCGCTTTTATCTTTTTGCCTTTTTTGGTGATAATCTCCATCTCTCCATTTTCACTTTTTTTCATTATGGTGAGTTCAGATTTTTCATTGAAAAGATCCTGCAGATGATAAATATTAAAAAGAGTGACAATCAGCGCAACAATAAAGACCAGCCCAATGTCAAAAAGATTAGCCACACCACTCATAGGGTCATTATCACCGAGGTCACCGGTTGACAGACCTCTTTTTTTCCTGAAGTATTTCACTGTTTCTTTTCCTTTAAAATATTATTGGCAAGTATCTCTGTTGCAAGCTCCATATTTTTAATATCTTCCTCTACCCATCTTCTTTTTACGGTATAAAAAAAATAGGCGATTATGCCTATGGCCAGTCCGACTACCGTGGTTGTAAAGGCTATTACCAGATCAGAAGATAATTTTGCCATATCTCCCTGGCCCATAGCGGCAAGACCTGTACCCATTGGAATCAGCGTGCCGATCAATCCGAGACTTGGCCCTATTCGGATAATGATTCTGATACGATCAAGAGATTTCCACATTGTCAGGTTTGTATCCTGAAGCAGGTTTTCTATTTCAATCTCTTCAAATTGAGATCTATTCAGCAAGAGTCTGAGCCTTTTCAGATAGGAAGAAACCCTGTGTGAAATAATCTTTTGCTTATTCTCTTTTCTTAAAAAACTGGAAAGTTCTGCTGCTGAAAAGCTGATTAACCTAAGCCTTTCCAGCCATTCAGCAAAAAAGGAACCAGCATAGATAATAATCCACAGGATCAAAATGACCAGTAGGAATAGAATCGGATAGAGAAGAGAAGATGATATGAGGTAAATAAAAGTCTTGAGTAATGCACCTATGTCCATCATGTTGCGCTCCTTATTTTTTTGAATCTGAAACCATATCCGCCAACAAAAGCCAATACAGTAAAAATGATAAAAGGTATGCGGTAAAGCACCTCTTTTGCGGGTCTGTTTTCCTGATACTGTGCCATTCGATAAATCATATCTATATCGGCAAACTGTGGCATGACAGTCACGGAAACAAAAAAATAGACTGCAATCAGGAGCATGATTGCTCCAAGCAAAAATTCAGGCTTTATTTTTCGTTTATGCTGCAACCGTGTAAGAATCGCCATGGTGATCAGATTGATTAGAATAAAAACAAGATAAAGTATCAATACAGCAGTTTTGGGCGTATCCGGAAAGCAGGTGATCAAAAAACCAGCTGAAAAAAAAATAACAATGAGGCACACCGGACATGGGACAGCCAGCATCATCCACCCTTTGCTTTTTTGGCTGTTGTTACTATCACGCTTAAGCAGTATTATACCCCAGACCATCAGCATGCCTGCCATTATCAGATGGATAAGCATTCCGGATTTAATAAAAGCTTGAATCGCAACAAGATGACGGACTATATCAATTTTTGCCAGGATAAAAGCGATAGCAGAAAACAAGAAAAAATATATTAGCGCAAAGAGCAAAAAACCGGCTGTTTTGTACCGCATTCGGTTCTGGCGAGATATAAAATAATGAATGCCCACACCGCTTTTTACGGCAAACAGGCCTATGCTGAACAATATACCCAGGATAAGATTTTGATATGCCATTTTATTCTCCTTTGCGTTTTCGCAAAAATCCCAAAACCGACAGTCCTATCAGCAGAAGGACAAAAATCGATGCCGCCCATTGGATGCCGGAGGATGTTAAGTCCGTGGTTTCATCCTGAGTCTTGACATCTTCCATCTTATAGCCTTCCACAGTTTTGGATGAATCCGGCTGGGCTGCACCGGTTTCATCCGATTGCTTCTGGGCAGTATCCGATGTCTTTTCCTGCTCTGTTTTATCTATTCCCGCATTGAGACTGGTCAATAAATCTTTTCTATCTTCAACTTGCTGATCCAGTGGCTTTGCAGCTGCTTTTTCAATGGCCAGCTTGAATTTTTCCACCATTTCCGGCGAAAGCATACCTGGCAGGGATATGATATTCACCACCATCTGATTTAATGCTGGATTATTGCAGGTATGATCACAGCATGCCACACCCTTTTCAACCACATTCAAGGCATACTCGGCTGACAGCTTACGAGTGATCTTTTCATCGGGCTGCCAGTATTTTTTTCGCACAGCTTCCAGCATACGGGCGGTTATCGACTGATATGCCCATGGATTTTCTTTGTTGAAAAATTTCTTTAGATCCATCCCATATTTGTCTTCAACATAGACCCCATAAACCTGTTCCCATTTGGTTTCATCAATAGCAAAGGGAGTGGTTACCTGATATCCCCACATATATTCCACAAATTTATTCATCTGCCATGCCCCGGCATAATTCTCTTTTTTCATTCCCTCAATCCATTTAGGATTTAAATAACGGGCGCGCAGTTCTTCCCCAATAGTTCTCTCATTATCTTCAATATGAGCGGCGTCAGGATTGCCCTGAATGGAAAGTAAAACATCGGGATATTCTCCCCGCACCCTTTTTACAGCGAGAGAAAGAGCGCCCAAAGATCCATAGACACCATCAACGTCCAGTACCCCAAAGAAATTACTCGACCTGGTGAGCATGGTAATCTTTACATCCTCCAAATTTTTTTTGTAAACGAATTTAAGTGGTTTCCCCCAAACACCTTTTCCGTATCCAAAGGAAACAAAATTTATAAAAACATCCGCAACTTCTTCATCGCTTTCCCAGAGGCCGCTGGCTGGAATAAGATCCTCCACTTTCGTCCCATAACTGCCCGGCCTGGCAGAAAAAACCCTTATCTTGCTTAAGTTATCCGCCTCTTCTTCACCATATCCCTTATTTAAAAGATACTCTTTTATCTTCCGGTTATGTTTGGCAATAAAATTTTCCACATCCTTTAATTGACCCGCCTGACGCACAGCTTCATCTAAAAGCAGAATAAGATTGGGAAAATTGTCTCTAAAAAGTCCTGAGGACTGCAGATGAACATCTATCCTTGGGCGGCCAAGTATTTTACCTGGAATGGGCTCAACACCGGTTACCTTATTATTCTCATCCCAGACAGGCTTCATTCCCATAAGATAAAGTGCTGTTCCTACTTGAGTTCCTTCATTACGCTGAAGTTCTATACTCCAAAGGATTAGTCCTATTTTATCCGGATATTTACCGTTTTCTTTTAAATATTTTTCTACCATCTCTTCAGCCTGTTTTTTCCCCAGGGCAAAAGCGTCTTTTGAAGGAACTTTCGCCGCATCAAAACCGTAAAAGTTTTTTCCTGTAGGAATGGCCTCAGGATTTCTTAAAGGGTCATTTCCTTCACCTGAAGGAATATACTTACCATCTAAACCGGCAACAAGGTGGTCTATCTCTAAGTAGCACATACCTAATTTTTTCTTAATTTCATTCAGATCAAGCTCCTCATTTCTATCTTTAATTAACTGGCTGAACTCTTTCAGCGCCTCCCCTTTTGGGGAGACACCAAAAGTATGCATGCCGTAAGGAACATTAGCCTCCCCCAAATCCAACAGGTAATGCTCAATTTTCTCCACAGCCTCTTCATTTATTTCTTTTAGAAGAAGGTCTTTGTCCAGCCCGAGTTTTTTCACCATGGTCTTAATTCTTTTGAATTTCTGTTCAGCCAGTTCGCTGCTCCTGGTGAGAGCATCGTTGTATTCATTAATGAGACCTGCTAAATCAATATACTCTTCATAAACTCCTGCTTTTTTCATTGCCGGAATAAGGTAGTCAATAATTACTCCTCTTCCTCGTCGTTTAGCCTGTACTCCTTCGCCAATATCATCCATAATGTAGGGGTAAAGATTGGGTAAGTCCTGGATGAGAACCTCAGGGGGACAGGACTGGCTGAGACCCGCCTGTTTGCCGGGCAGCCATTCGTGAGTGCCGTGAGTTCCCAGCGAAATAATAGCATCGGCATTAAATTCCTGCTTCAGCCAGAGATAAAAGGCAGTGTATTGATGATGGGTCCAGAGTTGTGTAGAATGATATAGTTTCACAGCGTCATCACACCAGCCTCTTGATGGCTGGGGAACAAGAATAACATTGCCTAAGTTTACATAAGGAATAATAATCTCTTTGTCCTTAATCATAATCTTTGAGTTTTCTGCCTTGCCCCATTCGGCTTCTAATTTCTCCCTGTAGTCATTATCTATTTCCTTATACCATTTTAGATATTTTGCTACAGGCAGCCGGATAACCCTTTTGGTGTTGATAAGTTCGTCAAGTTCACCCGGAACCCAGGAGCCGACATTACGGCCGCTTTGCAGGACGAGGTTCTTAATCTCTTCTTCTGAAGGGAGTTCTCCTTTAATGGTATAACCTTCCCCGCGCATCCTCTTTAAAAT
>JAUVKE010000023.1 GCA_030592105.1 Desulfobacteraceae bacterium | reverse complement strand
TCCTGTTTAAATTTTCTTCGGTTTTTTCACCTGTTTTAAAACCTTTTCGGCTGCGATTGCAAAGATCAATCAAATCATCCATGGTATCAATATCATTAAGAATTGGAAGGAGATAATAGTTCATCTGTTTTTTTTCAATAATAGCCAGAGTCTCCTTAAATACAGAGTCCGTTGACCATTTTATAGATTTAAAACAATCTTTAATAAAAGTATTTTTTCTAAAACCGATGAGGTAATAACCTCCATCTTCTGATGGCCCTATTACTGTATCGTATTTTGACAGTTTATCGTACGCATCATTTATGATTTTTGCTGAAATATCAGGAATGTCGGTTCCAACAATAACTGCTTTTTTATATCCTGATTCAAACACTTCCATAAAAGCGTTAGCCATTTTTTCACCGAGATCAGTCCCTTTTTGGCAAAATACCGGATGTTTGTGTCCAAGCCATTTTAAAACAGCCTCTTTTTTTTCCGGCGGCCAGCAATATAATGCAATATTCGACACTTTTTCAGCAGCATAAATTACATCTTTAACAAAATTTTTATAAAATTCAAGCACCAGAGTTTTATCCAGTGATACTCCAAGGCGTGTTTTTACTTTTCCTTTTTCCGGAGCTCTCAAAAAGAGAATCGTAATTTTACTGTATAACGAATCCATCAATTATTTCCCCTTTTTACTTGGGTCCCTTTATTAAAAATTCTGCTGATCTTTCCATCATTTCACAAAGATTTTCCCCTCGTTTTCCCACCTGCCGATACCAGTTCGAGTCCTTCATTTCTTTTAATGCCTTTTGAAAATCTTTTTTGCGAACCGCTGCTATCATTTTTTTGAATTGCCGGAACCGGTTGGGGCCAAGATTAAAACGCATATCAATAAGCACATTCTTCCTGATTTTATCTAACTCTTCAAAATTATCAAAAATTGTGCGCAGGTCTGTTTCGCATTCTTTGATATCGTTTCTCAGCAGGTAAAGGGCCTCTTCCCTGGTAATTCCTTTATCTTCAAGGTTGCGGCCGACACCGATAGTAAGTCTGCCCGCCGGGCAATGATATACTTTGGACTCAAATCCCTCGTGCTTGATAAGCTGTTCTTCAATGGATTTCATAAATATTCTTCCCCCTTATTTTCAAGCACCTAATGTTTGTTTCGCCAGTTAGCTTATAATCCTCTTAAATAGTTTAATTTTTCATCTCTGATTTTACATATCAACTCATAATGAAAAATACAATAAAGAGGAGGATTAAATTATGTGTGAACAGCTCTGTCCTGAAGACCTGCTTAACCCATCTTTTGCCGGTATAGATGTTCAGGTAATAAATTTTATAAAGCCAGGTGGCGAAACTGAGCTATGGTGAAATTTAAAAAACTCTGGCTGTTTGAGCGCAGCGAGTTTCAGAGGTTTTTAAATTTTATTATAGCTCAGTCTATTGCTGAAATTATTTATGTGACGGTCTATAGTGCAAGGCTTCACCATAATGCTTAAGCTTGGCAACATAAGGAAAAAAATAACGTTTTTACGGAGCGATCAAAATTATGGAAAAAAAAATTCAATTTGAATCAGATGGACATACATTGGAAGGCCTGCTGGAAACCGACTCAGCAGAAAGAGGCGTTGTTATAGCCCACCCGCACCCGCAACATGGGGGGAATATGAATAATCATGTGGTTGAATCGATTGCAAATGCATATAAACAAAAAAAAATTTCAACATTAAAATTCAATTTCAAAGGTGTAGGGCAAAGCCAGGGAAATTATGAAAACGGCATTGGAGAACAAAAAGATGTTATAAATGCTATTTCATATCTCCAGAAAACAGGAATAAAACAGATCGACCTTGCAGGATTTTCTTTTGGCTCCTGGGTGATTGCCCAGGCAGTAAGTAATGGGCTGTCAGTTAACAGCATAATCATGGTCTCTCCCCCTGTGCTTATTTACGATTTTAAACAGTTTTCTTCTTTATCAGGATTAAAGCTTGTGGTAACAGGGAGCGAAGATGGTATAGCACGATCTGACATCATAGAAAAAGTAATTCCCATGCACAAGCATAATGCCCGCCTTGAAATCATACAGGGAGCTGACCATTTTTACGGAGGATATACCCGACAACTCGAAGCAATTATTGCATCCTGTTTATAGATATTTTTACAATACAATAATGATAGTGCCACTTTTGTACCCGTTGGTGGTCTTTGTTGAAAAGCCCCCTGAAAAAACAGAATCCTTTTTCTATTTCGCTCTTATTTCACCCTTTAAAAGCTCTTTCAGCCCCTTTAATGTCCCTTTCCAAACTGCACCTTCTCCGGCCATTATAGCCACGATAACATCCTCTTCAACGCTGACTTCTAAAACTATCTCCTCATCTCCTATTTGAAAAACCGCCTCTCCCCACCTCTCAGATGGAAGCCCCGAAACTTCACAATCATAATCAGTTCTTATTTCCCCTGTCATTCTTATTACGCCCATTTTTTCTCCACACCTGCATATATTTTAAGTATCAAACACCGGATAAAAAACAATTCTGATTTATACTGATTTATACTGATTTATACTGATTTATACTGATTTATAAACCAAGATCCTTAATCAATTGATTAAATTTTTCTGAAAACTCCTCAACCATGGATTCAATTCCATCAAGATTGTTCCCACGGGCAAGATCATTTATTTTAGCGGCAATTTCATGAAGCTCTGTAAGGCCAAGATTTCCCGATGCACCTGTAATAGAATGAGCTTTTTTGTGAGCCTCTTCAGAATCTTTTGATTCAATAGCCATTTTTAATTCTTTAAGGTCTGATCCTGTTGTTTCCAGATAAAGCCCCATCAGCTCCTTTATATCTTCCATGTCCAGGCCAAGACGTTCTGCTATTTCACTCAGCTTCATAAATGTCTCCTATTTTTATATATGTCATAAAAACAAATTTATTTAAACTTGAACAATAATACAAATTAATATATTATAAAGCATTTAATATGTTGGATATTGATAAAATCAACTTATAAAATTAACCACACGATAAACGGGATACCATGGCAAAAATTTCTGATATTGTTCTTATTTACAGTGAAGATAAGCCCCTTGCCTTTGCAAGAATCGAGGAGATAACACCTGATGTTAAAAAAGACTGGTTTAACATCAAACTACTCATTCTTCAAATTCCTCTTCACACAGCTATATGGACGTTAAGGGGTTCTTATATTGATGGAGCTGAGTTTACCATGAATGGGAAGAAAATGAGGCTTGAAAAAGTTGCCGAACCTAAAAAAACCATAGCACACGGTATTGCAGAAAACGGCCTCAAAAAAAATGCCTCAAAAAAAAATGGTAGTGTAATTTCTATTTTCGATCATATGGCCGGCAAGCATTCTCAAACATAAATACTGTTTACTATCAACCCCATCAACCTTTATATGAAACCCCCCTGCAAAATAGTAATCTCCGCCTCAAGAAGAACAGATATACCTGCGTTCTACATGGTGTGGTTCATGGAACAGATCAAAAAAGGATTTTTTAAAACCAGAAACCCTTTTAATCAAAAAGTTTCCATAATCAATAACACACCTGATAAAGTTCATACAATAGTTTTCTGGTCAAAAAATTTTGAGGTTTTTATTAAAAGGGAATATGGTCAAAAACTGCAGCATAAAGGGTACAACCTGTTTTTCAATTTTACAATTAATTCAGAGTCAAAACTCCTTGAGCCCAATGTCCCCCCCTTAAACCAGCGTTTAAAACAACTCGATTATCTCTCCTCTAATTTTGGATCAGAGAGTATTAATCTCAGGTTTGACCCTGTCTGTTTTTTTAAAACCGATGAATTAGAGATGAATAACAATCTCCATGACTTTAAATATATCGTATCCCAAGCCTCACAATATGGTATAAAACGCTGCATTACAAGTTTCATGGATCATTACAAAAAAATAAAAAAGAGGACTTCCATCATGGAAAATTTTTCTTTTATTGATCCTCCCATGGGAAAAAAGATAAATATCCTCCTTAAAATGGAAAAAATACTTAATAAAAAAAAAATTCAACTCTTAACCTGCTGCGAAAAAGAGCTGGTTAACGCCCTTCCTCCAGATTCCGGGATTACAAACAGTTCCTGCATACCCAATAATTTGCTGATGGATCTATTCGGAGGAAAACTATCTCTAAGAAAAGATACAGGGCAAAGAGTAAATAGCGGATGCGGGTGCAAAATCTCAATTGATATCGGCTCATACCACCTTCACCCATGTTATCATAATTGCCTTTTTTGTTATGCAAACCCTGTTTCAAAGCACTATCCAAAGTCAATTAGGCCTTAAGATAATGATTTTGGGAAGGCCAGAGGGAGGAAGGCGTATTGTAATACGCAGGCGGCGATAACGCACCCAAAATCTTTATCTTAAGGCCTATAACTCTTTTTGCCATGAATATTACACAACCTGAACCTTTACGAATCGGCTCTGTTTTTTTAAATAATAATACTGTTTTTGCCCCCCTTGCGGGAATCTCAAATCTACCATTAAGACTCCTTGCAAAAGAAGCAGGCTGCGGGCTTGTATGTTCAGAGATGATAAGTTCCAATGGGCTGGTTTATAAATCGAAAAAAACTGAAGAACTTGCCGGAAGCAGTCCCGATGAAAAGCCACTTTCTGTTCAAATTTTCGGAACTGATCCGCATATTATGGCCGAAGCAGCCAGGATCGTAGAGGATACAGGGGCTGACATAATCGACATTAACTTCGGCTGCGCCGTAAAAAAAATTATTAAAACAGGGGCAGGTGCTGCTCTTATGAAAGATCAGGATAAAGCCGCGTCTGTAATAAGTGCCGTAAAAAAAGCGATAAAAATACCTCTTACAATAAAAATAAGATCAGGGTGGGATAAATCAGGGGACCAGGCCTTATTAATAGCCCAAATAGCCCAGGATTGCGGAGTAGATGCAGTCGCAATACACCCCAGAAGCGCTTCACAGGGTTTTGCCGGAAATGCCGACTGGTCAGTTATTACCAAAATAAAAAAAAAAATAACCATTCCGGTTATAGGAAATGGAGATATATGCAGACCCTCTGATGCGGTTAAAATGCAAAAAGAAACAGGCTGTGATTTTATTATGATAGGGAGAGCCGCCATTGGAAACCCCCTGATTTTTGCCCAGGTCATCTCCTTGATGAATGGAAATGAAACGATTGAACTGAATATTGCCGAACATTTTGAAATAATTAGAAAATATTTAAAGACTTCTGTTAAATATTTTGGTGAAAAGCAGGCTTGCTTTATGATGCGAAGCCGACTCTGCTGGTTTATAAAGGGCTTTACCAATAGCAGCAAATTCCGCAAAGCAATAAACCACATCTCCTCTGAAGCTGAAGCATTAAAGCTTATTAAAGATTATCAGAATTTTCTTAAAAAACAGCCCTGACACTGGTGCTGATTCCACCCCTGGCAGTGAATTCCCCAGTAACCTCCATACATTTTGGAGATAATGCAGCAACAAGATCATCTAATATCCGGTTAACAACATGTTCATAAAATATCCCCACATTTCTGTATTGCAACAGATAAATCTTCAACGATTTCAGCTCAATGATCTTTAAACCAGGGGTGTACTTTACAATTATAGACCCAAAATCCGGCAAACCTGTCATTGGGCATACAGAAGTAAATTCAGGCTGACAAATTGTTATATCAATATCCCGTTTCTCCCTGTAGCCATATTCCATGGCCTCAAGGAGACCGGAATCGACCCGATCCGGAGATTTAATATTGTAATTTATTTTTTTTTCAGACATTTGAAATAAAAGCTACCTTTTCTGTTTATCCTGCCTTGACACCATCAGGCTTTCCATGGCATTTTAGAAGAAAATGATAAATTATGAATTAAGAAATTCTACTAATTTATAAAATGCCACTAAACGCTATTTCATTTTCATATTTTGTTATGCCCGACAGGGCATGCTGGTTATATAATTTATGTGTAGCTATTCAGCTAAAAGACATCGCTTCAGCTATAATATGATTATACCTGAAGCGTGTCTGGAATCAGCACCTTTCAAATAGCTCAATAGTATCATTTATGCTTCAATACTTAATAAACTCAGTAATTTTAAATGGCATCAACAGATGAACAGATCCTAAAAGTGACAAAAGAGATAGTTGTTAAATTTATTGAAATGGGAAGGCTTTCACCATCAGGTTTCCATGAAGTGTTTAAAGAAATTTACGCCACTGTAGAACAGGCAGTAAAAAACAAAGAAAACACTGATAATAACCCGCAGGATAAAAGCCAGGATTAAAATCCCGTTTTCTTATAATCCGCACCATGTTGTTACGCTATCCACCGGTTCTCTTTCACTCTCCACCTTGTTTGCAGGAAAGTCAGCATCGGGATGGCCAATGGCAATAGATGTTATAAGCATTCGGGATTCTGGTATATCCGCATATTTCCGTATAACATCCGGATACATTATACTCTGGTTTTCAATACATGTTCCTAAATTCAAGTGCATGGCAGCAAGACATATACTCTGCATTACTGCCCCTATATCGAGGGCAGGGGGAGCCATCAAAGTCAGAAGACGATCAGCTGTAATAATAATTGCAGCAGGAGCATCAAAAAAACGGAATCCCCGCTCTGACCATTGAGTTCTTTTTTCTTTATCGCCCCGTTCTATCCCCATGAGCTTAAAGAGCTGCTTGCCAAGAGCAACCTGCCTGCTACGATACTCACTGTCAGATGGCCAGTCAACATAATCGAACTCAGGTTCAGGAGTAATATTAGCCCTTAGCTTTTTAACATTCTCTTTCCTGATATTTTCAATAACGTCTCCGGCAACAACAGTAAATTCCCAGGGTTGTGTATTCATGGCAGAGGGAGCTTGTACAGCAATTTGTAATACTTTTTTTAACAGATCTTTTGATACAGGATCAGGTAAATAATTTCTTATACTTTTCCGTTTTGTTATAGCTTCGAAAATGTCCATGGTTTCATCCTTTTTATCTATTTTTAGTATTTTTCTTGCAATTGAATCCCTTTTCTCTTAAAAAAGCTTATTAAATTTTCTTAAAAAATTCAATATATATTTAATCAGGACACTATGTCTATCCATTTTAAACAAAGAACATTATTAAAACCGGCCAGCTGTTCAGGCCTCGGCGTTCACTCAGGTAAAAAGGCAACACTGACAATCAAACCCGCCCCTGCAAACCATGGAATTAAATTTTCACGAACAGATCTCCCATGCAGCCCCAGTATCTCGGCAAAATTTAACAGAGTCATAGATACCAGCCTTGCAACAGTAATCGGAAATGAAGGTTCCATAGTTTCCACCATAGAACATCTCATGGCAAGCCTTGCCGGCCTTTCCATAGATAATGCACTCATCGAAATAGACTCATACGAAGTGCCGATAATGGATGGGAGTGCAGGACCTTTTACATCTTTGATAAAATCAGCAGGAATCAAAATACAAAACAGCCCCAAATTTTATTTTGTAATAACAAAACCGATAAAACTTATCAGCGGTGATAAATCTGTTTGTGTTTTCCCCCATCAGGGTTATAAAATAACCTATACAATAGTTTACGATCATCATTTAATAAAAACCCAAACATATTCCATAGATATATCCGACCAAAGCTTTGAGGAACAAATCAGCAAAGCAAGAACTTTCGGTTTTCTGGAAGAATATGAGCATATGCAGCACTATGGTCTTGCTGGAGGCTGTTCCCTGGATAATGTCGTGGTGATATCTGCAAAAGGGGTTGTTAACGAAGATGGCCTTCGTTATAAGGATGAATTTGTCCGCCATAAAATTCTCGATTGCATAGGAGATTTTTCTCTTCTCGGCATACCTATTCTTGGCCATATTATAATAAACAAGTCAGGCCACGCCTTTAACCATGCATTTCTTAATAAATTTTTCCATAGTAAAGATTCCTGGGAGACACGAACAGTTAATGAAGTCAATTAAAATTTGTATTAATATTATAATACTATTCTTCTGGATGCAAAGCACTGCTCTTGCGCAAAACGCAGCTATTGCTGATTTGGTAATCAACAACACCCGGGACCATCTTCTGCTATATTTAAATTTAGAAATCGAAGAAAAGATCAGGGGAAAAATCAAAGAATCTGTAAAAAGCGGTATGCCGATTACATTTTCCTTTGTTATAACACTTAATAAAATCCGTAATCTGCTAAGTGATGAAGAAATTAAAGAGATTAAAGTAACACATATAATAAAATATAATAATATAAAAAAAGAATATGTTATCAAGCGTTCATGGGAAAATAACAGACCGAATTCCACAGAATCTTTTATAAAGGGAGAGCAACTCATGTCGCAGATAAGCAGCCTTGAGATTGTCCCCTTGAGACAACTTGAAAAAGGGAATCAATATCAAATAAAAGCAAAGGCCGAGCTCGTCAAACAAAGTCTTCCTTTTTATCTTAACCATATTCTGTTTTTTCTTTCGAAACGAGTCTTTAAAACCGATTGGCACACAATAAATTTTATCTATTAAACCATTTTCTAACTGCAGTTTTTATCCCTGCGAATAAATTTTTCGGGCTTTGTTTTATCTTGGGGGAGTGCAACACAAAAAAGTGACATTTTCCTTCGCTTCCAGGTTTTGTCACCGTTCGTCTCGTTCCCAGGCTCTGCCGGGGAATGCAGATCTGAAAGGCTCTGCCTTTTAAGTTGTTGAAGCTTTTTCGTTGGCAGGCTCTTTCTCTGCCAACGGATACAAAAAATCAAAATCGATGGCTGGATTTTAGTAAAAACTCATTTTTGTTTTGTTGTACCAACTGCCAAGGCGGAGCCTTGCGGGATGCATTCCCAGGCAGAGCCTGGGAACGAAAAAAAACTGCTTATAATGATATGCCTTTTTCTCAATTTACTCAAAACTCATTACTTTTAATAAAAAACAAATTTTATACCATATCCGTTAAATAAATTATTATTTTTTCCAAAAACTCAATTAGCTTATGATTTATAAAAATTTTAAAAAAATAATTTTTCATAACCCGGATTCAGACAGCACAAAGCGAAAACGTGAATGGATATTAATAATTGTTATTATTTTCATTGTTGCAGGGCTAACCCTCATTGAAAACAAGATGGTCCCTTTTGGAGTCGGCCTCCCTGTCGAAGGTACAATATTGATGTTTATCCTGATTAATATCAACCTTCTTTTACTAATCCTGATGATATTTCTTGTTTTCAGAAATCTTGTAAAATTATTTTATGACAGAAAGCGTAAAGCAACAGGAGCCAAACTTCGTACAAAACTCGTAATAGCATTTGTTTCATTAACGCTGTTGCCTACTATTATTCTCTTTTTCTTTTCCATAACTTTTATAACAACCAGCATCGACTTCTGGTTCAATGTCCCTGTTGAACAAGCGCTGGAAAACTCATTGCAAATAGGAAGAAATTTTTACCAGCAAATAGAGGAAAATAACCGGTTCTTTTTAAAAAGCATCTCCTACCAGATAACCAAAAGAGACCTTTTAGGCCGCAAAAATAAAACAGAGCTGACCAGGTATATCAATCTGGTTCAGAAGGTTTGCAATTTTGACGGGGTCGAGATCTATGACGCCAATTTTTCAAGAATTATGCAGCCCGCCGGGCTTAAGCTAAAAAACGCTGACTTAAAACCTGTTTCCGCTGATAACCTTCAAAGGGTCAGCAACTCCCAAAAGGCTTTAACCATCACGGGAAGCACCCCTGCTTTAGGGGAACTTATCAGAACCATTGGAGCGATTCCATACGGTGCCAACCAAAAAAATACCCGGGGCTTTATTGTTTTAACCGTGCTTCTCTCCTCGAATCCTGCGGAAAATATGGCTGCTGTATCAAAAGGAGTCGAGCAGTACCGTCAGATCAAACTTTTAAAGAAACCATTCAGGCGTACCTATTATATTGCACTTTCCATAGTAGCACTACTTGTAATATTTTGCGCTGTCTGGTTTGGCATTTACCTTGCGAAATCGATTACCAATCCCATAATGCAAATTGTGGAAGGGACAAAAAAGGTCGCGGCCGGAGACTTGAGCTTTTCCATAGCCCTTAAGGCTGATGACGAAATAGGAAGCCTGGTCGATTCCTTTAACAAAATGACAAGATATCTTAGAACAAGCGGAGAAGAATTAAAACACTCCGCAAAAAGGCTTGGTGAACAAAATCTTGAAACAGAAAAAAGACAGCAATACATGGAAGTTGTTTTAAAAAATATTTCAGCAGGTGTCATATCCATTGGTCCAAGCGGATTAATTTCCACGATTAATAAATCTGCCGAAAAAATGTTAAGAATAAGCGGAAAAGAAATCATTAATAAAAATTACAAAATTCTTTTAAACGAACAGAGCCCGGAATTTTCCAAAAATATAATAGAAAAACTTGCAGATCCGGCCAATGACAATATTGTCCTCCCCTTAAAATTCACAATAGATGGAATACCCAAAAGCTTCATTGTACATATAAACAGATTTAAAGATGATTCCACCCGGCACATGGGTGCAGTAATGGTCTTTGATGATTTAACAGACCTGGAAAAAGCTCAGCGTATAGCGGCAGGGCGCGAAGTAGCACGAAGACTTGCCCATGAAGTAAAAAACCCTCTAACACCCATCGCTTTATCTGCCGAGCGACTTAAACGAAAATATTCTAAGCAGATAAACGAACAGGTATTTGATGAATGCACAAAATTGATCATCGACCATGTGGAACTTATTCGTAATCTTGTAAATGAATTTTCAGCATTTGCCAAATTTCCCACGGCCGATCTTAAACGCTGCGACATTACACCGGTAATTAAAGACGCAGTAGCTCTCTATGAAGAGAGCTATATAAAAATCGATCTTAGTCTCACCATAGTCGATGATATACCTGAACTTAACATTGATAAACAGCAGATAAAACAGGCCATGATTAATCTCCTTGACAATGCAGTTGCCGCGGTAAAAAATGATGGGGAAATCAAGATTACACTATCCCATGATCCCATTTTAAAGCTTGCGAGAATAGAAGTTACCGATAACGGCCCGGGAATTTCGGACGAAAATAAAACACGACTCTTTGAACCGAATTTTTCAACAAAAAAAAGTGGGATGGGCCTGGGTCTTACCATCGTGAACACTATTATTACAGACCACAATGGAATGATACGTGTGTTGAACAATCATCCTGCCGGAACAAAATTTGTTATTGAACTTCCAATACAGACTTATTAAAATAAGGATTTATCATTCATGTTTCCTTCAATATTAATAGTAGATGACGAACCGACAATTCTTCGGTCATTGGGAGGTCTTCTTTCTGATGAAGGGTTTGAGGTTTTAACGGCTTCAAATGGTTATGAAGCTTTGAAGATCATAGACGTCGAGTCTCCGGATCTTGTCCTGCTGGACATCTGGATGCCGGGTATAGATGGAATCGAAACGCTAAAAGAGATTAAAAAGAATAATGACTTTATCCAGGTCGTTATAATTACAGGCCACGGTACAATAGAAACAGCTGTAAATGCTACAAAACTCGGTGCATACGATTTTATTGAAAAGCCTCTTTCCATAGACAAGGTTATTGTAACAATAAATAATGCGCTTAAATTCAGACGCATTGAAGAGGAAAATAAGTATCTTAGAAAAAAAACATTGGAAAAGCACTCACTAACAGGGGCAATCCCACAGATTTTAGATTTAAAGAAACAGATACATATTACTGCTCCAACAAACGCATGGATACTTATCAAAGGAGAAAATGGAACAGGAAAAGAGCTTGTGGCCCGCACAATACACCTTTTAAGCCCCCGCGCTTCTCAACCCTTAATCGACATAAGCTGTGCTGCAATTCCAGAGGAGTTTATTGACAGCGAACTTTTTGGACATGAAAAAGGTGCCTTTTCCGGTGCTACCACAAAAAAAAGAGGAAAACTGGAAATGGCAAGCGGAGGGACTATTTTCTTTGATGAAATAGGGGATATGAGTTTAAAGACCCAGTCAAAAATAATAAGAGTCCTCCAGGAGCAAAAGCTCCAGCGCCTGGGCGGAAGCAGAACCATAGAGATTGACTTAAGGGTTATAGCAGCAACCAATAAAAATCTTGAAAAAGAGATAGAAAATAAAAATTTCAGGGAGGATCTCTATTACAGATTAAATGTCATCCCGATAAAAGTCCCTCCTTTAAGAGATCGTCAGGAAGATATACCTGTACTCACTGAATACTTTCTTGATATGAGCGCCAAACAGAATCGATGTGGTAAAAAGACTATTACTGAAAACGGACTAAAAGAACTGATTAACTATTCATGGCCCGGAAATGTAAGGGAACTGAAAAATCTTATTGAACGTCTGGTTATAATGGTTGACGGTGATGTTATAAATCTTTCCAGCATAAATAAATTCAAATAGTGCTCACTCAAAAATTTGGATGGGACTAAATAATCGTGATTTTTTAATAATGACAATAAGAATAATAAGCGGAACTTTAAAAGGGAAAAAGTTATTATCCCCCGACAGCAACACCACACGACCGACCTCAGACCGTTTGCGGGAAGCCATATTTAATATTCTCAGGCTTCATATACAAGATGCTGATATCCTGGATCTTTTTGCAGGAACAGGGGCAATGGGGATTGAAGCCCTCAGCAGAGGCGGCAAATATGCCATATTCATGGAAAAAGACAGGGGTGCCGCCATGGTAATAGATAAAAATATCAAACGTTGCAGCCTTGAGAGAAAATCCGCAATTATCAAACGGAATGTTCTTTCTGGCCTGGGTTTTATAAAATCCTTGAAAGATTCCTTTGATCTTATCTTCATGGACCCTCCATACAACATGGAACTTATAAAACCGGCATTACAGAATCTGTGTAAAAATTCCCTGTTAAAAAAAGAAGGTTTCATTGTCATAGAGCACTCACCCATGGAACCTGTTCCCCAGGGAATTAAAGGATTAAAACTTTTCGACCAAAGAAAATACGGAAGCACCATGGTATCTTTTATTATCAAAGATTAAGGGCCTGATTTTGTCCTGGCCACAATTAATTATTTAAGGACTGATTTATGAAAAAAATAGCGATCTACCCCGGATCATTTGATCCGGTTACAAACGGACATATAGATATTATTAAGCGAGGGTGCAGACTCTTTGACAAGGTTATTGTAGCCATTTTGATGAACTCACAAAAAGATCATCTTTTTTCAGTAAAAGAGCGAATAGATATGCTTAGAATCAGCTTAAGGGATATGCCTAATATTGAGCTGGATTCCTTTGGCGGCCTTTTGGTGGATTATGCAGAGGAGAAAAATGCCAGTGCCGTACTCCGGGGAATGAGAGTACTTTCAGATTTTGATTATGAATTTCAGATGGCACTGATGAACAGGAAACTCAACAGAAACATTCAAACGGTTTTTCTGATGTCAGGTTTAAAGTGGATATTTACAAGTTCATCCATAATAAAAGAGGCTGCCCGTTTTGGAGGAGATATCAATAACATGGTTCCTGCTGTTGTTGAGGAAAAATTAAAGGAAAAATTTCGAGCCATGGGATAGATTTAATGAAAAAATCAATTTCACAAAATGCAAAAGCTGTTCTTGAAAAAAGATATCTCAAAAAAGACAGCTCAGGTAAAGTCATGGAAACCCCTGGAGACCTTTTTAAAAGAGTAGCAAAAAACATAGCCCAAGCTGATAAAATATTCGATCCAGGAGTCGAAACTGATGAAACTGAACAAAATTTTTTGAAAATGATGACAAATTTCTGGTTTTTGCCTAATTCTCCAACTCTTATGAATGCCGGTCGGGACCTGGGCCAGCTTGCAGCATGCTTTGTTTTGCCCATTGAAGATTCAATGGAGAGTATTTTTGAGACTTTGAAGCATACAGCAATAATACACAAAAGCGGTGGCGGAACAGGATTTTCATTTTCCCGCATACGTCCTGCAAATGATACTGTTATGTCCACTGCAGGTGTTTCAAGCGGCCCTGTTTCATTCATGAATGTGTATGACATTTCAACAGAAACAGTCAAACAGGGCGGCACACGCAGAGGGGCAAACATGGCAGTTCTCCGTGTTGATCACCCTGATATAGAGACTTTTATTAAATCCAAAAATGACAGATTGAAATTGAACAATTTCAATCTGTCCGTGGGAATAACCGATGAGTTCATGAATGCCCTTAAAAAAAACACCGATTATAAACTTATCAACCCCAGGACAGGTAAAAAAACCAAAACAATTCCCGCAAAAAAAATTTTTCAGGAAATAATAGATTCAGCGTGGCAAACCGGAGAACCAGGAATTATATTCATAGATGGAATAAACAGATATAATCCAACCCCGCAACTGGGAGAGATTGAGGCCACCAACCCCTGCGGGGAACAACCGCTTCTTCCCTATGAATCATGCACATTAGGGTCCATCAATCTTTCAGAAATGGTAATAAAAAATTCAATCGACGTAAACAGGCTCAAAAAAACGGTTCATAACGCAGTACATTTTTTAGACAATGTCATTGAAATTAATAAATACCCGATTTTATCCATTGAAAAAAAGAGCAAAGCGACCAGAAAAATAGGCCTGGGAGTAATGGGATTTGCAGATATGCTGATAAAACTTGAAATTCCCTATGATTCCCCGGAAGCAGTGGCACAGGCAGAGTCGGTAATGTCAGTTATTTCAAAAGAATCAAAAAATGCATCTGCCCGACTTGCAAAAAAAAGAGGGAATTTTCCAGCATACACTAAAAGCATATATGATAACCCTCAAACTCCATTTATGCGCAACGCCACAACAACCACGATTGCACCCACAGGGACCATAAGTATAATAGCTGACACATCCAGCGGAATAGAACCTTTATTTGCTATTGCATTTAAAAGACATGTTCTTGATAATGAAACCCTTTATGAAATCCATACCCTGTTTGCCGGAGAAGCCAAAAAGAAAGGGGTTTATACTAATAAAATAATAGAAGAAATTTCAAAAACAGGCTCCTTGAAGTCATCTGACCATATCCCTGATAATCTAAAAAAACTTTTTGTAACATCCCATGACATATCAGCCAGGGGACACATCAATATACAGGCAGCATTTCAAAAATTCACGGACAATGCTGTTTCAAAGACCATCAACTTTCCTTTAGCCGCCTCAAAAAACGATATTGAAAAAGCATACATTTATGCATTTGAAAAAAAATGCAAAGGGATCACCGTTTACCGCTATGGAAGCCGCGAAAAACAGGTTTTAGAAATTAACGGAAAACCCGTATATAACAACAGAGTAAATATACCACAGCAAAAAATTCCCCGTGGCCTTAAAGAACAGATAAATACCGGCTGCGCCATTTGCCCTGAATGCTGCGGATCATTAGTCCATGAGGAAGGATGCATAATTTGTCATGCATGCGGATGGTCACAATGCAATTAAGGATCGAAAATGAAATTACTTGAACGAAATTGTTTGTCTTTTGGTCCATCTACTGCGTTACATCAAAGGCCGAATACATCAAGTATTCAACCTTTAATGCGCCTTGTATATGAACCAAAATCCTTCACAATTTT
>JAUVKE010000357.1 GCA_030592105.1 Desulfobacteraceae bacterium | reverse complement strand
CCGTATGAAATTTATTATCTGAATATCACCCGCACATGAAGTGTTAACATAAATATCACCAGGAAATTCTAATGATGTACACAAAATGCTTTAAATTATTAATCACCCTATTTTATATATTTTTAACAAACGGTATTTTTGGTGGGACAGTAACCTTAGTAAATGCAGGGGAAGAACCTTCCCCCCGCATTTACCCGCAACGAATTGTCTGTCTGGAAACTTATCCCGCGGAAATACTCTGTGATCTGGGAGAGGTGGAGAGAATTGCAGCTGTTTCAAAGTGCCAAAAACATAACCCATATTATAATTTTCTTAAAAATAAACCTGTTGTAGGGGGTAGTGTCGGCCGCAATATTAACCTGGAGATAGTTCTGGGTGTTAATCCTGATCTGGTTTTTTGCTCCTACGGGCAGACAGATATGTTAAAAGCCAGGGGCCTGAATGTATACAACACAAAAACCTATGACATCAAAGGGATTATGGAACTTATCACGGATATGGGAAAAATAGTAGAAAAGGAGAAGGAGGCAAAAAAGATTGTCGATGAAATGAAAGCCAGAATAGACGGGGTTGAAGTAAAAGTGAAAAAAATAAAAAAGAGACCTTTGGTATATTTTGAACAAAGCTCATTGGGAAAGACAAGGTCAAAAGGTTCTTTGACCCATGAGTTGATCACCAGGGCCGGCGGGATAAATATAGCAAAAGATGAGCCTGTCCCCTTCCCTTTTCTTTCCCAGGAATTCATAATCAAAAAGAATCCTGATATCATTATTCTGGAAGAATGGGGTACCAAACCTTCTGATGTTAAAAAAAGAGACGGCTGGAAAAATATCAAGGCTGTAAAATCAGGAAAGATATTTCAAAGTAAATCATACTATACCGGGTACACTCAGCGCTGCCTGGACGGACTGGAAGAGTATGCAAAAATTTTTTATCCGGAGTTATTCAATAAATGAAAAAAAAATTATTTTTAATATTTCTCGGGCTTGGCCTTTTGCTTACACTCCTGATAACTTTAACCATAGGCCCGGTCCGGATAAATGTGCTGACAGTGGTAAAAATACTCTGTTCCGAAATTATTGATATACCTCAAACATGGCCGGATAATTTTTGTGACATTATACTGAATGTAAGACTCCCCCGGATACTGCTGGGAATTCTTGTGGGGTGCGCATTAAGCGTTTCAGGATGCTCCATGCAGGCACTCTTTAAGAATCCCATGGCCTCACCGTATGTATGCGGCGTGGCTTCCGGCGGCGCATTTGGGGCTTCTCTCATTATAGTTTTTCATGCTCCCCAGAGCCTTATAATGCCCTCTGCTTTTTTCTTTTCCCTGCTTACGATATTTGTTGTTTATTATGTTGCAAAAACAGGGAACAAGGTTTCAAGCGAGACCCTTTTACTGTCAGGGATTGCCCTGTCGCTTTTTTTCTCAGCGGCTACTTCATTTCTGCAATATTTGGCGGAAGAAGGGGAATTGCGTCAGATAATATTCTGGCTCATGGGCGGACTGTGGGCAAGCAGCTGGAGTAAAGTTACGATTGTTGCCCCCATAATCTTATCCGGAACAATATGCCTGCTCTTTTTCCATAAAGAGATGAATATCCTTCTTTTAGGTGAAGAACAGGCGCAGGATGTTGGTGTGAATGTTGAGAAAACAAGAAAAATTATCCTTGTGCTGACCGCCCTGGTGACTGCGGGTGCTGTTGCTGCCTGTGGAGTTATCGGGTTTATCGGATTAATTATTCCGCATATAATGAGAATAGTTGTAGGCCCTGATCACAGAACTCTTCTCCCTGCATCCTGTTTATGCGGCAGTATATTTCTTGTATGGATAGATACTTTTGCGAGGACACTTATCAGCCCCACTGAACTGCCGGTGGGAATTATTACAGCTATGATCGGGGTGCCGTTTTTTCTGCTGTTACTGCGCAAGAGAAAAAAATTATCGGGATTTTAAACAATGGAACTGGAAATACTTGATTTAACCTTTTCATATAACAGCGCAAAAACCCTGGACAGCATAGCCCTGAAAATTAAGGGAAGAGATATCCTGTGCATTATCGGACCAAATGGTTCAGGGAAAACAACCCTTCTTAAATGCATGAATAAAAAATTAAAACCGACAACCGGTACAGTGCTGGTCAATGATATGAATATTCTGCGGATGGACAGAAAAGAAGTGGCAAAAAACATAGGTGTTGTACCGCAGGTTTCAACTGTTTCTTTTCCCTTTACGGTTTATGACCTTGTTATGATGGGGAGGTATTCCCATATGGGAAGATTTAACACGGAAAATGAAAATGACAGGGCTGTTGTAGATCAATGCCTTGCCCGTATCGGGATTGCACACATGGCAGATAAACTTATCACCGAGATTTCGGGCGGTGAGTACCAAAAAGCCATCATCGCCCGCGCTTTGGCTCAACAGCCAAAGATTCTTCTTTTAGATGAAGTGACTTTGCATCTTGATATAAACCATCAGATCGAAATACTGGAGCTTGTTAAGACTTTAAGTGAGGAAGAGAATCTTGCAATAGTAATGGTGCTCCACGATCTGAGTCTTGCTGCAAGATACAGCACAAAAACAATAATGCTTCAAAAAGGCAGAATTTTTGCCTATGGCAGGCCCGAAGATGTGATCAGTATTGAAAATATCAGGGATATTTATGGTATAGAAGTTGAGATAGGACGCAGCAGTAAAGGTAATTGTTTAAACGTTATTCCGCTTTCAATAATAAACACAGAGCAGTAAATAATTAAACAAGGGCATTTTGTGAATTGACAATCTTATTGCACGGAGTTGAAAACGCCTGCCATTGAGGAACATAACAAAGAGAAATAAAGGAGTTATAAAATCATGACCCAAAATTTGCCATATACAGGATTTTATCATCCGAACAGCAAGACTATACATAAAGATATCGCCGGATATATTGACTGGTATGAAAAAAATAAACTAAAAGATCCGGAAAATAAAAAATACCATAGGGCAGGTATCTTTTTTTCACGGCACCAGATTGCAAAAAATAATTTATGCGGTATAGATGCCTTAATTAACGAGATTGAAAAATACAATATAATTCCAGTGCCGGTTTTCTCGCAGCAGAAGGAACACGCAAGCGT
>JAUVKE010000391.1 GCA_030592105.1 Desulfobacteraceae bacterium | reverse complement strand
GCATTTTCATAATAAGACCTCCTTAATGTTAATTAATTGGGCTTATTATAAATATAATCATTTTACTGAGAATTGTTTATAGCCATAAAATAAAAAGTAACTTCTCAATAAATTTGGGCAAATCCTGCATGAACTTATTGAGAAGTTGCCAAACTATGAACCTGTATCAATAAATTTTACACGTTTATGGCAGGGATGAATTCTTTATCTGATCCGGCTATATTTTTTTATAGAATCAGTAATGATATTAAGGTTTGTAAGTGGATGAAAAATCTCTTTAACCCCCAGCTTTTTTGCAAGAATTTCATCTTTATCCGGGACAATACCACCTACTACAACAGGCGTATCTTCTATACCTTTTTCTTTCATGATTTCAAATAATTTAGGAAGTACGATCTTAGGTGATGCCTGCATAATTCGATAGCCGATAATATCAACATCTTCCTGAACAGATGTCTCGACAATCTCTCTGGGTATCTGGACATTACCTAAAATTACTTCCATTCCTGCTTCCCTTAATGCGTGCGCTATAATCCAATATCCTCTTTGATGGTAAAAATCATCCCGGCTTAACAGTATTTTTATTGGACGTCCCATAGATTATCTCCTTAAATCATGTTATTGCGTGGATCATTATTTTTTTTATGCAAGAACTTTCCATCCAATGCAGCAATTTGAATCTCCTCCCTGTGCTTCTTGCCTGATTTTTCCATATTCACCCTGGGTCATATAGCACTTTACCCCCTCAATCACATGGGGCATGATATTTTCATCATTTTGGAAGGCTTCCAGGAGCCTTTTCTTTGTTTTTTTCAGTTTGTCGTCATCCCTCATGCCACGGGCTTTATTTAATCTTGCAATCTGTTTGTCTCGAATAGCAGGATCATACTCATATAAAGCTTCAAAATCTGCATGCTCCTGGAGTACCTTTAATGCTTTTGTCTGAATATCATCTTCATCAACAAAAACATTTGCCCCGACAAGTTTTCTTCTTTTACCGTCAAAGTCCTTTTGCCATACTGCTGCTTCTTTTCGTATATCATCACACATCCAGTCCCAGGCTTTAAAAGCACCCCCCATGGAATCAATGGTATCAATGATTTTTATTGCATCTGCTTCTATTTTGTCTGTAAGGGCTTCAACATAATATGAGCCGCCAAGTGGGTCGATCACGGAAGTGATTCCTGTTTCAAGATCAATAATCTGTTGTGTTCTTATGGACAGGGATGAAGAAAATTCCGTTGGTATGGCCAGGGCTTCGTCAAAAGAATTAACATGAAGAGATTGAACCCCTCCAATGATTGCCGCCATGGAATAAATAGTACTTCTGATTATATTATTAAAAGGTTGTGCTTTGGTCAGAGTCGGCGCATATGTTTGACAATGCATTCTGCATAATAAAGAGGCCGGTTTTTTAGCATTAAGTCGTTCTTTGAATGTTCTTGCCCATAATCTTCTCATGGCACGAAATTTCGCAGCTTCTTCGAAAAACTCGGGGCATGAATTAACAAACCAGGTAATTCTGTGGGCAAAGTCGTCAATATCGAGTCCTTGTTTCATAAGAATCTCTGCGGTGGAAACAGCCAGTGCAACGCCAAAGGCTATCTCCTGCGCAGCAGTACAACCACCTTCCCTGGTATTTCGCATATCAAGATAACCAGAGTTAAAAAGCGGCAGATTTGCTGTGCAGTATTCCATAATATCTATACATTCCTTTTCGGGCCTAAGCATATTTGACATGCTTCCCCTTAATTCTTCCAGGGGAATCCCCTGTTTTTGAGCAATAACAATATAATTGGCCAAAGAAAAGGGGGATGCTGTAATCATGTGAACCGGATACTTTCTTAAATCTATTCCATCAAAAAGAGTTTCATAATCATAAAGGGTATCGCATACGACTTCATCTTTACCCACCATTCCTTCGGCCTGTTCATCATCTGCATCGGGGCCCCATCCTCTGAGGCCAACAACAGAGAGTGCATTTGCTCCTTTTGAAATAAGAAATTTCCATCTTTTATTTGTCTCTTCAGCAGTTCCTATACCTGTTACCTGTCGTATATTTAATCCACGGGAGAGATGTCCCGCCGGAAAAATACCGCGGGTATAAGGATACTGACCCGGGAAAGATATATCTTTTGAAAAATCAATATTATTGGTATCTGCAGGGGTATAAAGGGGCTTTACATTAAGGCCGGAAATGGTTACATGCTCTTTTTTTTTACCAGGGACTTTTTCTAAAATTCTGGATATCTGTTCTTCATATTTTTCCTGCGCATCCTTAAGCTCTTTTATCAGTTCTTCATCAAACATGACATACCTCCTTGTATGGTTAAAAAAATAGTGTATGCGTAGCTTGTTTACAACGTGACAATTTCCAGCTTGGAGATTAAAGGTGGTACTATTTTAAAATAGTGTCCAAAGAAAAAACAGAATTTTTTATTAAACATTAAATAAATATATAACCTTTATCCATAACATGCAATATATTGAAAAGTCATCTGATTTATTAAATATTTGGCATGAGCCCCCATTTAATTTTCCATAAGTCTGTATTCCTTTTTTAAAGGGAATACAGACTATTTTGAAATTTAAACGGAGTAAATTATTCTGAACCGATAATAAGAACCAATGCCATTTTTATCACAAACGGGTGCAATACAAAAAAGTAACATCTTCCTTCGCTCCCAGGTTTTGTCACCGTTCGCCTCGTTCCCAGGCTCTGCCTGGGAATGCAGATTTGAAAGGCTCTGCCTTTTAAGTTGTTGAAGCTTTTTCGTTGGCAGGCTTTTTCTTTG
>JAUVKE010000223.1 GCA_030592105.1 Desulfobacteraceae bacterium | reverse complement strand
TCAAAGGCTCTTGCATAGTGAATGGGACCATATTCACATATTTTAATACCGGGCAAATAAGCTGCCCCCTTTGTGGCTTTTGACCATACCGCTTTTCTTAAATAATCTATACGTTGAGAGCGCGCCTGTTCTGCCCACCACCAGTACTCTCTTTTGTCTAATAAACTTTGTAATTTATCCTGTTTTTCCGTTGTCGCCATTGTTACACCTCCAACCTAAAACAATTAAAATCGAATTTTAAAAAAGCCTGCCCGGCTATAGACCGTCACATAAATAATTTCAACAATTGGAACTCGCTACGCTCAAACAGCCAGATCTTTTTAAATTTCACCATAGCTCAATGCTAACATTTAACCGTATGAAATTTATTATATAGATATATATAAAGATAAAAACATATACATTTATCTATGATATTACATATACCCCTCAACAAGAGCTTTAGTCAAGTATAATTAACATTAATTAAGTAATATTTTATACCGATAAATAGAGATATAATTAACATTAATTAAATAACAGTCTATTTTGGCAGGTGCGAAATGATACTTAAAAAAAATTCTATAAAATCAGCAAGCATGGGGGATTCACAATTAATTTGCTGAAACCATGTAACCTCTTTTAATTATCATAACAATATAAAGATATCTTTTTTTTATCAAATGCAAATCCATAACCAATTCAGACACATTATTATAACATACTATCTTTATTATAAAAAAATCTGGTGCAATATAGTGGAAAAAAACTGAATGAAAAAATTCCGACTTTTTGTCTGATTTATCTGACATTTTGTCTGTTTATTGTTAATCGAAAAAACTACCCGCTAAGAATCATGATCCTCTGATTCTTAATTTAATGGGTTCTTATGGCAATACCTTCGCCAATTTTGTTTCAAGCCAAATCATAGTCCATATAATGCACCTGGGTTATGCTTGGCACACTATATATTGCGTGTCAAATTATGACTTGAGAATCCGTTTTGAATTTGGCGAAGGTATTGTATGGACAACCAGCCTTTTTTATGATATGTGAAAAGTATAACTGGACTTAATTCTAACTTCGGCCAATATTAAAATCAGGCTTGAATAATTTAATAAATCCAGTTGCTGCTTTAAATAAATTAACTTTTTCGTAAATAGTTTCTGAACTTATTGAAAAGTTATCCTATTATCGCTCCATTAAGGGATAAATAAATGCCGAAAAATAAATCCCAAATCAGTACGACAAACGATTATTCTGAAACCCTTCTTGTCCATTTCAGACGCATAGAAAAGTTAAAGGAAGCTGCACTAAGCTATCCCTCTGTCCATCTGAACAAAAGGCAGCTTTGTGATCTTGAGCTTCTTATTACCCGGGGATTTTATCCCCTCACAGGTTATTTATGCCAAAAAGATTATGAATCTGTCATGGAAAATATGCGCCTTGCAAACGGGGCACCCTGGCCCATCCCCATATGCCTTGATGTTAATGAAAAAACAGCTTTAGCCTTTAAAAATATTCATGCCATAGCCCTCACCGACGAAGAAGGATTCATGCTTGCTGTTTTATCAATAAAAAGTATCTGGAAACCGGATAAAGCCCTTGAGGCCAGAGCAATTTTTCAAACTGATGACCCCGCCAGACATCCTGGTGTAAGAGAACTTTATGAAAAAACAGGCCAGTGGTATATTGGAGGAGACATTGAAGGGATTCACCTTCCCATACATTATGATTTTAAAGATATAAGATTTACTCCATCGGAAACCCACAGATTGTTTGCCCAGCATGGATGGCGTAATGTAATAGGATTTCAGGCAAACAAGTACCTTCACTGTGCTCATAAAGAGATGTCTTTGCAGTCGGCAAGGGATGCAGGAGCAAGTATATTTCTGCAGCCGGTGGTGGGGCTTACACATCCTGGAGATCTTGACCATTATACCCAGATCAGATGTTACCAGGAGATCATTAAAAAATACCCCAGAAATATGATCATGCTGGGATTAATTCCCCTGGCAACCCGCAAAGCAGGCCCCAGAGAAGCACTCATGGAAGCGATTGTCCGTAAAAATTACGGCTGCAGTCATTTTATGGTTTCAAATAATCATGGAGATCCTTTCATAAACAGCGATTCTGAAAAATTATTTTATCCCAGGCATGCAGCCCAGGACCTGGTCAGATCATTTGAAAATGAAACCATGATAAAAATGGTACCTTTAAAAAACATGGTATATGTGGAAGATAAAGCCCAATATATTCCTGAAGATGAAGTAACACAGGGTATGAACATAAGGCAGATATCTTCAGCTGAATTACAAAGAAGGCTTGAAAACGGGCTGGAAATACCTGAATGGTTTTCCTATCCTGAAATAGTTGCAGAACTCAGGTCTGCATATCCGCCACGATCAAAACAGGGTTTTACAATTTTTTTAACGGGTTTGTCCGGTTCCGGGAAATCGACCCTTGCCAAAGTTTTAATGGTTAAGTTTATGGAACTAAGAGACAGGCCGGTAACCCTTTTGGATGGCGATATTGTTCGACTGAATCTTTCCAGTGAACTCAATTTTTCTAAAGAACACAGAAATCTTAACATAACCAGAATAGGATTTGTGGCAAGTGAAATTACCAAGAATAAAGGAATTGCCATTTGTGCTCCCATAGCCCCTTATGAGGAGCCAAGGCGTTATAATCGTGAACTGATAAGCAGGTACGGGGGCTACATAGAAATTTACATGAGTACTCCCATACAGGTATGTGAACAAAGGGACAGAAAGGGATTATATAAAAAAGCACGTTCAGGCATGATTAAAGGGGTCACAGGGATAGACGACCCCTATATTCCCCCTTTAAATCCTGAAATAGAAATAAACACAGAAGAGATGACTCCCGATGAAGCTGCCCAGGATGTCATTCTTTACCTCGAAGAACAGGGGTATATCCGTTAAAAAGGTATAAGGCAGAAATCAGACAATAAATTTCATACGGCCAGATGATAGAACTGAAATTATTTATGTGACGGTCTATAAAAGCCTTCAGCGCAGCTGGTTAGAACACTTTATTTGATTTGTAAATTTCAGGCAACAGGGTCCAAACAATGATTTTAAACTCATACATTATAATCTATCTTATCTGTTCAGTCATGTCCCTTTACATTGGCCTTGTTGCATTATTTAACGGTTTTTATATTTTAATGCGCTGGGATAAACATAATGATACTGAGGAACAATACTACCTGGAAAAAAGAGTTTATCTTATTATAACAGTGCTGTTTATCGGTTTTTCCCTTCGCATTTTCATGTTTCCATTATGGTTTTTTACTCTCAACAGTATGATCATCTCCATCCCCGGAGCCATGTGCCTTGTGGGCGTACATAACGTGAGTCCGACTGTTGCCTATACATCAAGTGCCCTTAAACTAATTCTCCCCTCTTTATATCTATATTGGCTTGTGCTGAATTTTTTGGACAGAAAAGTGGAGACCCAGCCGTTTATGAAAAAAAAATTGTGGCTCCTTACACCCCTTGGAGTTCTGATACTTACAGAGACAGTGCTTGATATCTCTTTTTTCTTTTCAGTTCCACCCCGTCAGGTATCATGCTGCACATCTCTTTTTGACGTTCCAAGGGACGATCTCCTCCAAATTGCTGTGGAATCGACCTGGAGGTGGGTGGTTATTTTTTATATTATGGCGGCTTTTTTCTTTTCTGAATCGGTATATTTTCTGACTGCACAAAAAAAGGGATTAATTTCAGGCAAAAACTGGTGGGGAGCTAAAAAATGGCTGATTTTTTTACAAACAATATTAATTTTGTCTACCATGATCGTATTTATCCTTGCTTTTCAGACAAAAATAGCACCGCTTTTTCTAAAATTGCCTTTTCATCAATGTATTTTTTGCTTATGCCAGGAAGTGTGGGATGCACTTTTATCTTTTTTCATGATATTTTCAGGACTTTTGTTTTTGCTTATATATTTCTGGATCGCAGCAGATACCGATTACGGTACGGCGAATCAAAAATTTCATAAACCAATGGTTAATATTTTAACATGGTCGACCTGCCTTTTTGCAGGGGGTACAATAATATTATCTATTCATCTGATTTATATTTTGTTAAATTAATCAGTAGTGTCAGGATAGAAAGTTGCAAAAAAAATACGGGAAGTTTCTAACCGAACACGACTGGATTAAATCATGAAAACTCACGTACAACAGGAGAGATACCCAATGAAAAATATAATTTTTATATGTGGTTGTGTATTTACAATACTTTTTTCAGCTTATCCGGCTTATGCTGTTGAAAGATGTATAATGTGCGGTATGGATTCTCAAAAAAGTGAAACAAAATTTGTTGTTCAGGTGATCCAGGGGACAAAAAAAATACCTGCAGCAACTTATTCCCTTTGTTCATTACATTGTTTAGTTTTAATAATATCAAATGTCGGGATGGAGAAACTCGGTTCGGTTATGGTCCGTGACTATAACACAGTCACAGACGATTATGACAGCGGTGAGATGATAGATGCGAAAAAGGGGTATTATCTGGTTGAAAGCAAATTATTGCCAAAAGGGTCAATGTATCCATTTATGCTGATT
>JAUVKE010000417.1 GCA_030592105.1 Desulfobacteraceae bacterium | reverse complement strand
GCATCAAACTCGTCAAAGCCCCAGTTCATTATTCCTTCAGGATGTGATCCAAGAGGTGCAAGGGAAACAGATTTAACCATATACTGTGGAATATTCACCAGTATATTATGCTTGCGTATAAAGTCTGTGGAAACAATTTTCTCTGTAGTAATTATCACTCCGTCCTTGCTTGCCCATGCACCCCACGTCTCCTCTGCAGTAAAATGATGAGGAAGAATAATAGCATTTCCGCTCCGGTCAGATGCCCAGGCATGAATAATTGATATATCAGGATTAAGTCCTTTTATAACTCCAGCTTTTTTGCCGACATCAAAAGGATCATCAATCATCTTAAAAGCATGAGAGTGAAGTTTTGCCATGGAACTTCCCACAAGTGAAACAGTAGGCATGAAACCGGACATTGCTCCGGCCATCAGTCTTTGAATGAATGAAGCGAGAGAATATGATTCAATCTTAAGATTTTTGTTTTTAACTGCATTATTTAAAGTTTTGCTGGCACCGAGTTTACGTCCTTCACCAATGCCACTGGTAACAAGTTGCCGGACAAGGCCGCAGTGAATCAGGTCCAGATGGCTGTAAAACAGAAACTCCGTAATCAGATCAAATTTCATCTCTGTTTTGTAAAATGACCTGATTATCTCTCTTACAGCAGCATTAGCGCCCATCCCCATGTGTATTTTCTGCCCTGAGTGCATATTCTGTTTAATCGATTTTGACAAATCAATTACTTTATCAGGGCCATCATCATCCAGCAAAAAATCTGTTTCCAGTATCTGTATTACCTTTTCATCCATAATTTTTATATGAAAAACTGATTTAATTACAACATATTGTATGTAGAGCCAGTAACGTTTGGTCAGGAAATTGCAAAAAAATACGGAAAGTCTATCTGTTTTTTCTGCTATTGCTGAATAAGTTTCAAAAAAGTTGCCGCTCCAGCAAAAGCCAAAGTTTAGATGATTTTTACTGTTTGGAGACTCTGGAATCCGGCCTCCGCCGGAATGACGAAAACTATAAACTCTGCAAAGAATCCTAAAGCGGGCTTTGCCCACAACCCAAGTTCTATTTATCCGCAGATTACACAGATTAACGCAGAATATCTGTGTAATCTGCGAAATCTGCGGATAAATGATTTAAAAATTTCTTGTTTTTTATGACAGGGTTTCAAGAGTAAGGTACTAATATTCTTTAATTTTAATTATCTGGCAGCAGCTGTTTATTATCAACAGCAAACCAGACAGACTTTGCTACAGAGCATAAATCTCCTGTTTTTGAAAAAATGGCTGAACCTGCAAAATATTTTCGCCCATCGTGACCAATTTCCCAGCCTGTTGCTATATATTCTTTTTTCAGCTCAAGGTTATTCTTAACATCAGCAGTAAGCTGACCGAGAAGGAGAGCCCCTTTTACATGTTCATCAAAAATAGCATATCCACCTGGACAATCAAGCGCTGCCCATATAAATTCAGGACTGATGAAACCAGACGCATTTGCAAGAGATTTACTCGGAATCCATGGAGCTGCAACACAATTATTCTTTGCAACAAAACCTGGAAATAGCCTGTACCCATCGTCCTCTGACCTGTTGCTGCCACATACAAAACAATCAGGGCTTAAACTTCCACTTGCAGCAATAGATTTTTTTGAAGCTTCAACAGCCTCTGCAAATGTTGGAGGTTCTGGAATATTATCAATTTCAAAGTCAATTGCTTCGCCTTTGGCTACGATGATATCTCCATCTTTTAAAAAAACACTCCTGTTAATATGTTCGATATTCATGGGGTGATCTACAGGCGGCGGAGTAACAAGTGTTATCTTGGCAGCGCCTTTAATATAATTTGCAACTATTCCGCAAACATAGCCACCGTTTCCAATATGCTTATATCCGCAATATTTATTATTTATTATAATGTTTTTATTCATATTTTATTATATGCTGCTTAGGTGACAACGCCCTCACTCGTCATTCCGGCAGAAGCCGGAATTCATAAAAAGGCCAGAAACCAAGTTTAAAAACCAAGGTATTGTAAATTCAATAGGTTACACATGATAAAATGAGCTGAAACCCTATTCTGTAACAACCTGTCAAGTTATGTTTTTATTGCAATGGCCATTAAATCGCCTATCTGCTGAGAGAAAATTGCAGGATTTAATAATTTGTTTCCCTCACTTATTAATGCTATATCAAATAAAAGATTGCTATAATCTTTTAAAACAGGATCGCTCGCATCTTTTTCAAACAGACTTTTCATCTTTGCCATTAGGGAATGATTAATATTTAATTCCAGAACCCTTTTAATTTCCGGTGATTTTTGCCCGGTTGCCTTGACGATTTTTTCCATGTATGCACTCATATCCTGAGTGTCGCCGGATAAACAGGAGACAGATTCTTTTAACCTTGTAGAAGGCTTTACTTCCTTGACTTTATCCTGAAGGGTTACCTTTATAAAATTAATCAATCCAGTATACTCATCTTCTTTTCCTTTGTCGACTTTTTCTAAATCAAGATCCCCTTTTTCCGCACTCTTTAATTTTTTTCCGT
>JAUVKE010000235.1 GCA_030592105.1 Desulfobacteraceae bacterium | reverse complement strand
TAAGGATCGGAAATGAAATTACTTGAACGAAATTGTTTGTCTTTTGGTCCATCTACTGCGTTACATCAAAGGCCGAACACATCAAGTATTCAACCTTTAATGCGCCTTGTATATGAACCAAAATCCTTCACAATTTTTATTCAATTTATATAATTTCCGATCCTTAGTTTAAGAAATCCTTAAGTTGATGCCCGCGAGTTAATTTTTTGCGTGAAGAGGTGCCTTTTGAGAGAAAAAAAATTATATCTACATGATCAGACATCAGGCGCTCTGATTGAAAAGGATATATATTTTTCCGAAGACCCCAGGGACTTTGGATATATTGCAGAGAATATTCCGTGCCAGAATGCCTGTCCTGTTCATACAAATATTCCAGGTTATATAAGGTGTATATATGAAAAAAGATATGGAAGGGCTTATGAGCTAAACAGGATGTATAACCTTTTGCCGGGTGTTCTTGGAAGAATATGCAGCAGACCCTGCGAGGCTGAATGCAGGCATGGTGAAGATGGCCTGGGATCTCCCGTGGCCATATGCCAGCTAAAACGTTCGGCTGCCCAGCTTAAACCTGACTGGCACATGATAAGGGAAAATTTTTATGCCCCATCCGGGAAATCTGTTGCAATTGTGGGATCGGGTCCCGCTGGTCTTGCGGCGGCTTATGAGCTGACTATTCTTGGACATAAAGTTACTTTATATGAAGCCATGGAAAAACCAGGGGGAATGTTAATGTACGGTATCCCTGAATTCAGACTTCCCAGGGATATTTTGGAAGAAGAGATAAATAACATCCTCAGACTCGGAATCGACCTTAAAACCGGAGTAAAAATAGGGGACCAGATTTCTTTAAAAAATTTACTAAAAGATAATGATGCAGTTCTGATTGCTGCAGGGTGCCAGGCTTCTTCAAAAATCAGGATACCCGGAGAGGAGCAAAAAGGTGTTTATAAGGGGCTTGATTTTGTAAAAAGAATTAACTGCGGAGAAAAAATAGATCCCGGGAAAAAAGTTATTGTAATAGGAGGGGGTTTTACAGCTATTGACTGCGCAAGACTCGCTGTACGGCTTGGGGCCGGGGAGGTCACTGTAAATATCAGAAAGACAAGGGAATACATGCGTATTAATGAAGATGAAAAGCATGAGGCAAAACTTGAAAAAATAAAAATTCACAGCCTTATTCAGCCCGTTGAAATCGACTCTGAAACAGAAAATGGTTACACAGTCACCTTTCAGAGGACACGCCTTGAATATACCTCAGATGGAAAAGGTCGAACTGCTGTTCCCATTTTAAAATCGGAATTTAAAATAGAGGCTGATACTGTAATACTTGCAACGGGTCAGGTTCCGGATATGGATTTTTTAAATATGAAAAACACATATGGCGGTCAAAGTGCAAGTACGAAAAATAAAACAGACAAAACCAGCACAACCGGACTCTATTTTGCGGGTGACTGTGTAAACGGTTCCACCAGTGTTATTACAGCTATTGCAGACGGGAAAAAGGCTGCCCGGGAAATTGATGAAATATTCGTGAGCAGAAAAAAAACAAAATCTGTTATAAGATTTGAAGAGGCTGGAGCAAATGACAGGCTGCGCACCTTTGATTTTATACCAAGGGTTGAAATAAAAACGCTGCCCGCCTTAAAGCGGTGCAATGAATTATCAGAAGAGGTGGAGCTGGGGTATGATACTGATACTGCCCATGAAGAGTCAAAGCGGTGTTATCTGTGCAATAGAATGTTTCAGATAGATACTGATCGCTGCATTTACTGTTTTGCGTGCATTGATGTGGCTCCCCGTGATTGTATCAAACTTGTTAAAGGGATTAGTCTTAAACCGGACGGATCCTTTGGAGACCTGATTGAAACGGGTAAGTGGCACAAGACATCTTCCATTGCCATAGATAATAAAAGATGTATCCGCTGCGGACAGTGCTATGACGTATGCCCCATGAAGTGTATTACCATAACAAAGGTGGAGCTCATTGAGCAGAAGCTGGAGGCATAATGCAAAAAAAAGACCATTATGTGATCATAGGAAACGGCCCTGCCGGAAACAGGGCTGCTGAAATTTTCCGTGAAAATGATAAAAATGCCCGGGTAACTATTATTTCAGATGAAGGGTTCCCTTTTTATTACCGTCATAAGCTTTTTGATTTTTTATCCGGCAATATAACAGATGAATCTTTGCAGGTAAAAAAATACCTGGATTACAAAAAAAATAACATCCGGCTCCGCCTGGGACAGACTGTGACAAAAATAGACCCTGCAAACAGGATTCTATTTTTGAAGCATATGGAAAAAATCGGATATACCAATCTTATCCTTGCAACCGGGGGTACCCGCAGTATTATACCTTCCCTTGCTGGTTTTGAAAAATATTTCTCCTTTATGACAAGCTATAATGAAGCCCTGGCGCTTAAACTGGCACTTGCCGGAATAAAAAAAGCAATTGTAATAGGCGGAGACCTTATAAGCATTAAGTTTATAAAGATGCTTATCAATATGGGAAAGGATGTATCTTTTTTTTTATGCAAAGAAGGTTTCTGGCCCATTGAACTCACCGAAAAAATGTCTGAAAATATTGCATCCCGCATGGAAAAAGAGAAGATAAGAACAATACTTGATGACTATCCCGTAAATATTTTTCAAACAGGCGCAGGATATGAAATTATAACTGAAAAAGGGAAAAAAATAAAAGGAGATATTATCTTTTATTTTATGGGGCTTAAGCCTGATATCGCTTTTATAAAAGGGAGCGGCATCGATACTGCAAAAGGGGTTCTGGTGGATAAATATCTTAGAACAAATTATAAAAATATTTATGCATGCGGAGACTGCGCCCAGATTTATAACCCGGAGTTTAAAGATTACTGGATATCAACCGGATGGGACAATGCAACCCTGCAAGGTGAAACAGCAGCCCTGAATCTTTTGGGTGAGCATAAAATAATTAAACCGGTGCCGCAAAAAATTCTTGAAGTGGAAGGGATCAAAGTAAATACTTCCTGGTGGAAGGAGATACAGGAGTAGATTATGGCTGAAACTGACATTGTAATTGAAATTTGCGGGAGTTCCGGGGAAGGTACAATTTCGGCAGGGGAAATTCTCGCCAGACATATGAGTGGACTCGGGTTTGAGATATTATCTTTTGATTCATATCCGTCGGAGATAAGGGGATTTGGTAAATGCGTGGCCCATTGCCGTATCAGCAATAAAAAAATTATGTCTCCAGGTAAATATACAGATATTCTCATTGCATTAAACGATATCCATTCCATTTCCCAGCTTTCCTCCATGAAAGAAAATGGAATTATAATATACGACAGTAAACCTCCATCATTTCATGAAGAGGATAAAAGTATTGCAGGGTGGATAGAACCGGGTATAACAGCTTATGGAATTCCTTTTTACAATCTGGCACAAAAAGCCACAGGGAATTCACGGAACCGCAATATAGTTGCCCTTGGCGCCCTTGCTGCTCTTTTCGGGATTAATGACAATGGATTTAAAGCTTCCATGGAACAGAGGTACGCATCAAAAAAAAGGAGCATTATAGAAAGTAACCTGAATTCATTTGCCGAGGGTTTCAGTTGGACAAAAAATAATATAACAAAACTGGACAATCTTTTTTTTGAAAAGCCGGAACCAGGCAAAACAGCTTTAAAGCGGTTGATGATGAGCGGAAATCAGGCCTTTGCCCAGGGAGCCCTTGACAGTAACCTTCACCTTTACGCAGGGTACCCCATTACACCCGCCACAAAAATCATGGAGATTCTGGCAAAGGAACTTCCAAAAAGAGGGGGCATAATGATTCAGACGGAAGATGAATTAAGTGCCATAGGTAATGTTATAGGAGCCGGTTTTGCCGGGAAAAGAGCCATGACGGCAACATCAGGGCCGGGCTTTTGTCTTATGACTGAGCTTTCAGGCCTCTCTGTAATGGCGGAAGTTCCTGCTGTTATAGTAAATTCACAAAGGGGGGGGCCTTCAACCGGGTTGCCTACCAAAACAGAACAGAGTGACCTTAATCTTGCCCTGGCAGGGGGAAGTGGTGATTCCCAGAGGATAATCCTTGCTCCGGCAGATATTAAAGAGTGTTATAATTGTGCATGCCTTGCATTTTATCTGGCTGAAAAATTTCAGACCCTTGTTGTTGTTCTCCTGGATTTTTTTCTTTCAAACAGTATCAGAAATATAAAGGAGCCTGAAAAACCAGACAAAAAAATGCTTAATGCTAACCTGGCTCCTTCACAGGATGAAATAAAAGATTACAAGCGCTTTAAAGTTACAAAAAATGGGATTTCTCCAAGATCAATTCCTGGTACTGCCGGCGGTATGTTTATTGCCACGGGGCTAGAACATAATGAAAAAGGAAAACCCTGTTATGCCGCTGAAACACATAAAAAAATGTTCGATAAAAGATACC
>JAUVKE010000219.1 GCA_030592105.1 Desulfobacteraceae bacterium | reverse complement strand
TTGATACTATTATTCAGCCTTAAAAAGGCATTACATACCAGTTCAGAGCAATGCCCCGGGCTGATATGTTTCGTCCTGGCGGGGCTGTTTCTGTTTTATTCTGAGGTATTTCTTGAACTCTCAATCGGTCTGGGCCGAAATTAATACTGGGGCTATAGCCCGCAATGTACAGGCGATTCGACAGTTTCTCAAACCGGATACCCGTTTACTGGCAGTTGTAAAATCTAATGCCTATGGTCATGGAATTATTAAAACAGCTGAATGTGTCCTTGACAGCGGAGCTGATGCCCTTGGCGTGGCAAGAATACCTGAAGGAATTTGTCTGAGAGAGGCAGGAATAGATGCACCTGTACTGATTTTTGGTTTTACTCCCCCTTCTCTGGCCAGGGAGCTTATTAAATATAACCTGACACAAACAGTCCATTCCTGTGATGCCGCAAAGGAGCTTTCAAAAGCTGCAAATACCGCTGGTGGAAAAATCAGCGTACATATAAAGATAGATACCGGAATGGGAAGACTCGGTCTTTTTTCAGACTGCATAGATGAGTTTAAAGTAATTTCACGATTATCCGGTCTGTATATTGAAGGTATTTATACTCATTTTGCCACTGCTGACAGCAATGACAAAACATATGCAAATAAACAGTTCCGTATTTTTAATGATATTTTAAACACTCTCCATGCTGAAGGGTTTGATATACCATTAAAACATGCTGCTAACAGTGCAGCAACAGTTACAATGCCTGAAGCACACCTTGACATGGTACGCTGCGGTATCATGATTTACGGCTTATACCCATCCGGGGATATTAAAAAAAACAGCATTATTGTCAAACCTGCAATGACTTTTAAAACAAAAGTTATCTGTTTAAAAAAAGTTCCAGCCGGTTCCATGATCAGCTATGGCGCTTTTTACAAAACAAAAAAACCGACAAACATTATTACCGTCTCTGCCGGATATGGTGATGGATTAAACCGGCTTTTGTCATCCTGCGGCCATATGCTTATACATGGGCAAAGAGTAAAGATAGCTGGCCGGATATGCATGGATATGACTATGCTTGATGCTGGAAATATACAGGATATCAGGCAGGGTGATGAAGTTGTTATTTTTGGTGATCAGGGAGAAGCTTCCATTAGCGTGGATGAAATTGCGTCAATTACTGATACAATAAATTATGAAGTATTAACATCTGTTTCCCAAAATGTTTACAGAAAATATTATAGTGCCTGAAGAATTTTCCTTGTAATTTAATATAATGTAATGTATCTTGCTAAATTCAGTTTTGTAAATTTAAAGTAAAGGAGGCGATAAATTTGAAAAATATTCAGGTCAACGTAATAAATAATGACCTTGAAAGGGCTCTGCGAATTTTAAAGAAAAAAATTCAGAATGATGGTCTTTTTAAACGTTTAAAACTGAAAAAAAGTTACGAAAAGCCAAGTGAATACAAACGGCGGAAAATGAGAGAAGCCTCAAGAAGACGAAGGATTACTGCTTCAAGGCAAAGATATCCAAGATATCGGTAATGCTTAATTTAAAACAAAAGTAACTGTTCAGCCAATATGTATAGCTTCAGGTATAATCAAAATCTTTCAGGCAGCTGAATAATTACAATAATAGTTATTGCCCGGCGTGAATAATAATTCAGCCGGGTTTTTTTTGCACATGACATTTAAACTTTCATATAACGATTGCCTCAAGGAGATGTTTGCCCTTGGAAGATTCGGGATTAAACTTGGTCTTGATGTTATCGGAAATATTTTAAACGGTCTCGGTAATCCGCAGAAAAATTTTTTGTGTGTGCATATTGCCGGAACTAACGGCAAAGGTTCAATTGCAGCAACTCTCTCTTCAATTCTTTCTGAATCAGGATTTAAAGTCGGACTTTATACATCTCCGCATCTTGTCAGTTTTAATGAAAGAATCTGCATTAATAATAATCCTGTTTCAGACAATGATATTGTGGAAGCATATCAGGCAGTCTTAAACGTCCTCTCCAGTGACCGGCAGCCTACTTTTTTTGAACTTGCAACTGCCATGGCCATATATCTGTTCAACAGGCAAAAAGTGGACTGGGCTGTTATCGAAACAGGGATGGGGGGAAGGCTGGATGCAACAAATATTATCTATCCGGAAATTTCCATAATCTCTAATATATCTGTAGAGCATCAAAAATATCTTGGCAGCAGATTATCGCAAATAGCTTTTGAAAAAGGTGGGATTATAAAAAAAAAATCCCCGGTTATAGTCGGGGCAAAGCAGAAAGCTGCGGTTTCAGTCTTAAAAGATATTGCTGAAAAACAATCTGCGCCTTTTTATTGCTGCGGAAAAGATTTTTATACACGATTATATAAAAATAAAAAATTTACATATTTCGGAATCAGCAACACCTGGCGGAATCTGCAAACCGCTTTAATGGGAAAACATCAGATTAATAATGCGGCTCTTGTTCTTGCAGCATGTGAATTATTAAATCAAAGAGGAACAGATATTCCGCTGCAATCTATCAGGGATGGCCTGCTTAAAACAAGATGGCCCGGAAGACTTGAAAAAGTTTCCGATTCTCCGGTTATAATTCTGGACGGAGCACATAATCTTGCTGCAGTGCGAAGGCTTGCAGACTTTTTAACGCAGAATCTTGATAAACGTAAAACAACTCTAATCCTTGGAATTCTTGATGATAAACCGTATTCTGCAATGCTCCATTCTCTTCTTCCCCTTTGCAGCAGGGTAATTCTAACCAGTCCAAAGATAGACAGGGTCATAAATCCTGAAAAACTTTATCCTGAAGCTGAAAAATCAGTTAAAGATGTAACAATTATTAATGATGTTGACAAAGCTGTTTCCCATGCTTTTAAAACAGCATCGCCCGATGAAGCAATTTGTATTGCCGGTTCACTTTATGTTGTGGGTGAAGCAAAAGAGGCTCTTAATAAAATTCTATAGTTTTATAATTAATCAGTAATGTCCGGTTAGGATCTTGCGTATGGGAAGTTTAATTGTTTTGGCCGGGGAAGGACTGAAAAGATGAACATCGAACTGGAAAAGATGAACATCGAACTGGGAAAGATGAACATCGAACATCGAACGCCCAACATCGAACGTTGAATGGGGAAAAGTTGAATGTTTGGTGTTTCATTCGATGTTGGACGTTGGATGTTTGATGTTGGACGTTCATCTTTTTCATGCGACTGTGAACGTTTACAAAATAACTTAGCACTTATACTGGCCTGCTCCTGCCAGCCGCACAATCAGATTATACCTATGAAAATAAATACCATTATTAACAGGTATGTTTTCTTGCAGATGCTCTCCCCATTTGCTGTTAGTATTCTGTTCTTTACATTCGTCTTTCTGATGACAGAAATTCTGGATATTACCAATATGGTAGTAAATTACAGTATAGGGATAGATACTGTTTTATTACTTTTTCTTTATGTGATGCCGCGTTTTATGGAACTGATAATCCCCATATCAGTTATGACGGCAGTCCTTGTCACTTTTATCCGTTTATCCGGAGATAATGAAATCATTGCCTGTAAAGCCTGTGGTATCAGCATCAGTGAAATCATTCCCCCTGTTTTATTATTCTCCCTGACCGGATGCATTATTACAGCTTTTGTAACGATATATTGTGTGCCCTGGAGCAGAGTCTCATATAAACAAATGACACAGGAAATAACTTCTTCTTATCTGAATACCGGTTTTAAAGAGAGGAGGTTTAACGATAAATTTAAAAATGTCATGCTCTATGTAAATAAGGTAGAGCATAAAAAGAATGAACTTATTGATGTTTTTATTGAGGATCAGAGAAATCCGGAGGCAGCAAGTACCGTTATTGCGGCAAGAGGTGTCTTCTCCTGCGACATGGAAAATTATCTTTTTCTTCTTCGCCTCTATAATGGTTCAATTAATCAGGTGAATCTGGAAAAGAAGAGAATCAACTCCATTAATTTTGAGACCTATGATATAAAATTTGATTTAAAAGAGACCCTTGGTAAAGCAAAAGCTCAGCATCTTAAAAAAAAGGAGATGAGCCTTAAAGAATTGAGACATGAGATAAGAGCCGCAACAATTAAAAATTCAGATTATTACCAGGCTCTGATTGAATTCCACAAGAAATTTTCAATCCCTTTTGCATGCGTTGCCCTTGGGTTAATCGCCATGCCCCTTGGCATAAACACAGGTTCTTTTAAAAAAACATTTGGTCTTGGAGCAGGACTTTTTTTTCTCCTGGTCTATTATATGCTTTTGTCTGCCGGATTTGTTTTTGGAGAAACCGGCTTTTATCCGCCTGTTATAGGAATGTGGCTTACCAATATCGTAATTGGTGGCACAGGATTATTCCTTTTAATAAAAACATCAAAGGAACAGGATATTTATATTTTAAAGTTTATACGCCAAAAAATTAAAATTGGATGATTATATTATTTAAATTAACTAAGGCGGGCGATGCCCACAACCCAACTTGCAGCAGAATAAAATGTTTTTTGAACGTCCAACATCGAACATCGAACATCGAACATCGAATAATGAAATCGCTTCGCTAAAGCCATTTTATAAATAAGCAAAATACCTTATTTTAAATTCGATGTTGGACGTTCGATGTTCATAATCTTTAAATCCTTTCGAGGGGTATTCATCAAACCTTTGTTCTAATGGGTGTGGCTGGTAATTTTTTCATTATAATTTTC
>JAUVKE010000463.1 GCA_030592105.1 Desulfobacteraceae bacterium | reverse complement strand
TACACTGCCTCATAACCTGTTTTGTTTCAAGTTTTTTATTTGCTTTTAATTTTTCAATTATTCCTGCCTCCTGCGGGAAAAGATTATGACATTTATCACAATTTACAAGAGTTGCCTGATGTATGCTGTGGGGAAAGGGGGTATTCCCCTTCCTGCCTCCAAAAAGCAGCATATTTTCAGAGCCTCTGTTCTGAGCCTCAATTAACAGCAGGGGGGCAAGAATTATTGCAGTAGTAAAAATTACCGATATTTTGATTTTCATTAAATACCCTTTATTACCGAATGATTAGTCAGTGTCTGTCCAGAAATAGTCATATCAGGCTTCCATACCTCCCAGACTTTTCCCACAAGGTCAGGTCCAGGTTTAAGCGCGGGCTTGCCCGGCTGCCAGCCGGATGGCGCGGCCTCCTCGCCATTGGTTTTTCTGACATACTGGAATGCCTGGATCTGTCGAATAAGTTCACAAAGTACACAATCAGTTAAATCAATCTCAGGTTTTTTCATTTATCTGCTCAAGAACCGTCCTGCCGATCTTTTTCCCATATTCTATGCATGCCTTACATCCATCATCGTCAGGCACATACTGAATTTTTAAACCATTATCTATGAGTTCAAACTTCATGGCCTCCAATTCTGCATTGACAAGCCTTATAGATTCACCGCTCCAGCCGTATGACCCAAAAGCCGCGCCGATTTTATTTTTCGGCTTTAGCCCTTTCATGTAGGTCAAAAAATCTGCAACTGTCGGAAAAAGATTGTTATTTAAAGTGGGAGAGCCCACCACAACGGCTTTTGCATCCATTACTTCGGTTATTACATCACTGCGATGGCATGATCTCAGATGCATAGGTTTAACCTTTACACCTTCCTGTGCAATTTCTTCACCAATTTTTTCCGCCATATTTTGTGTGCTGTGCCACATGGTGTCGTAAATAATCACTGCCTTTTTTTCAGCCTCATGGCTGCTCCACTTTACATAGGCATCAATGATTTTTTCAGGGTCTTTGCGCCAGATAATGCCATGATCGGGACAAATAATATTAAATTCAAGGCCGAGACTCTTTACGGTTTCGATGAGTTTTTGAATTTTTTTTGTATAAAGCAGTAGTATATTTGCAAAATAGGTTTTTGCATACGGGAATATGGCATCCCCGATTTCATCATCAAATCTCTCAGGCCCGGCATAATGCTGACCAAATGCATCGCTTGAAAAAAGTATTTTTCCCTCGTTTACATAAGTGAACATGCTGTCCGGCCAATGGAGCATCCTTGTCTCAAGAAAAGTTAAAGTCCTTTTTCCCAGACTGAGCTGTTCACCGTTTTCAACAGGATGATAATTCCAGTTTTGACGAAAATGGAGAGAAAGATTTTTTTTGCCCATCTTTGAGATATATAAAGGTTTATCCTCGCCAATGTAATGCATAACGTGGGGGAGTCCGCCTGTATGATCCATTTCGGTATGGTTGCTGATTATATAATCAATCTTTTTTGGATCACTATTTCAGAAACATTGCTCAACAACTGATCTGCAAACTTTTTTTTAACAGTATCCACAAGCGCAATCTTGTCATCCACTATAAGAAAAGCATTATAGGTGGTGCCGCTGTCAGTGGAATATCCGTGAAAATCCCTGATATTCCAGTCAGCCACACCTACATTATATATTCCTTCCGCTATTTTATAAGGCGCCATTTTATATCCCTTTTTATTTAAGGCAGGAGTTTAAGAATAAAATTTCATTCTTAAACTCCTGTTAAAATTCTGATGATAAGCCTGTTTTAACCTTTCTTTGAAAAATCATCCTTTCCTGCACCGCATACCGGGCATTCCCAGTCGTCCGGTATATCTTCAAATTTTGTTCCTGGACTTATACCACTGTCAGGGTCACCCTCTGCAGGGTCATAAATAATGCAACTCCGTTTCTTTCGATCTGTTCTGCCATCTCAAGTATTTCATTTATGTTAAAAACGTAAGCCATACTCATCCCCCATATTTAATAGTTTTTGCCAAGCAGTTCCAAGTGGGCCTGCGGGTGAGCACATGCCGGGTATTCGCCGGCGCTTCATCCCCTTCATGCAGCTAACCGCTTGTGTTCCCTTTAAAGCAGCCATAATCTTTCCCTTTTATTTTTAAAAATATTTAAAAAATTTTTTATAAATTACTCAATTTTCGGACTTGAGGTAAATATATAATTTTATATTATTTTATATTATTTAAACAGGTTATGTCGATATATGGTAACTTCT
>JAUVKE010000253.1 GCA_030592105.1 Desulfobacteraceae bacterium | reverse complement strand
GATAGCGGTTAATGACATTTTATAAATTAGTAGAATTCCTTAATTCATAATTCATCATTTTCTTATAAACATGGTTAAACTATCCTGAAATATGCATCAACCAGATAATACCACCCGCGATATGCTCGGCCGCAGCAAAAATGTCTCCCTTGACAAAGCACTTTGGGCTTTACAAAAGCATATCAAACCATTTTCCACTGATAATGTAATCGTTCCCATAGATGATGGACTCGGCCGGATAACATCCCATGACATTAAAGCCCCTGAGGATCTACCCCCTTATCCCCGTTCAACAATGGACGGCTATGCCGTAAAAGGGTCTGACACATTCGGAGCCTCTACAAACAATCCAGCCTATATGGAAATAACAGGGGATGTTAAAATGGGGGATATGCCTCTTATCGGGCCTCCTCCCGGGACCTGCTTTAAGATATCCACAGGGGGCTTAATGCCCCCTGGAACCGACTCGGTTGTCAGGCTGGAGCATACAGTTAATATTGATGCACATATGATAGAAATTATAAGGGGAGTCGCTCCAGGAATTAATGTTATTGGGACTGGTGAAGATATGCACAAAGGGGAAACCCAGATACCCCAGGGGCACAGGCTTCGCCCCCAGGATCTGGGTCTCCTTGCAGGACTTGGGATAAAAAATGTCTCTGTGAAACAGAGGCTAAGGGTGGGTATAATTTCCACGGGTGATGAGATTGTCCCCTTTGATGAAAAACCGGCCCCTGGAAAAATCAGGGATATGAATTCGGTGATACTCGCAGGATTTATTCGAAAAGCAGGAGCCATACCAAAATATTATGGTATTGTCCCTGACAAAGAATCAGAATTTCATGCTGCAGCAAAAACAGCCATGGAAGAGAATGAAATTATTCTTTTTTCAGGAAGCAGTTCTGTGGGAATACGGGATATGGGGGTCAAAATAATAGAATCCCTTGGAGACCCTGGAATAATCGTCCATGGAGTAGCAATCAAACCAGGAAAACCTGTTATAATTGCCCTGTGCAACGGCAAACCCGTATTCGGACTCCCGGGCCACCCGGTCTCTGCCACGGTCTGTTTTGAAATGCTCGTGTCACCTGCGATAAAGCTCATGGAAGGTTCTTTTAATTCTTTTCTACCTGAAAAAAAAATAATTAAAGGGATATTAATGAGAAACATCCCATCGGCAGGGGGACGTAAGGATTTTGTAAGGGTAAAAGTAAGAAAAGAAAATAATAACAAGACTTTTAAAATCGACCCCATACTCGGTAAATCAGGAGCAATCTCCACCATGGTTAAAGCCCACGGATACCTGGTGATAAATGAATCGATTCAGGGATTGCGTAAAGGGGATGAAGTAAAAGTTGAATTATTTTGACAATCCATACGAGGTCAAATGGACAACAGAAACATATATATAAATAACACACCCCTTGATCTGGCCATAAAAAACTGGCGCAGGGCACTTTTAAAGGAAAACTGTTTTCACCCCTTACGCCGGGAAAAAATTTCAGTGGAAAATTCCATTAACAGAGTCACTGCAGAACCTGTTTTCGCGCGGATCTCATAACCTTTTTACAATGCTGCAGCAATGGATGGAATAGCAGTCCGTTTCCGGGATCTTGCCGGAGCAAACGAAGCAAATCCAATAACCCTGACTTATCCTGGCCAGTATATGCCGATTAATACAGGGAACCTCCTTCCTGATAAATTTGACGCGGTGGTCATGATAGAAGATGTACACCATCTCGAAAATAATAGCGTTGAAATAATAACCCCTGTTACTCCATGGGCAAACGTCCGGACCATAGGAGAAGATATTGTGGCTACAGAGCTCATCGTGCCCGAAGGCCACATTGTACGCCCCATAGATCAGGGGGCCATGTTAGCAACGGAGATTACCAGTATAAATGTTCGCCCGATTCCAAAAATACTGGTCATACCCACAGGGACAGACCTGGTGCAGCCGGGAAATCCCCTGAAACCTGGGGATATCATCGAATTTAACAGCCGCGTATTATCCGGTTATCTCAGACAATGGGGGGCAAATGCCGCTAAAAATCCCATTGTTCCGGATGACCCTGATGCCCTTAAAGAAACAATTAAAAAAAATCTCGATCTGTACGACATACTCCTGATAAACGCGGGGGCTTCCGCCGGGACAAAAGATTATACCCACAGTGTGCTGAAAAAACTTGGAAAAATAATTGTGCACGGAGTAAATATTAAGCCGGGAAAACCTGTTATTCTTTCCATTGTAAAAGGAAAACCGGTCATTGGCCTGCCGGGATATCCCGTGTCTGCTGTTTTGACCATGCGGCCTTTTGTCAAAAAGCTCATAAATTCATACCTTGGACTTGAGACAGTACAAGAAAAAACCGTACCTGCCATTTTATCACGGCCATTATCATCGGAAATGGGTGTTGAAAATTTTACACGCGTAAAGCTTGGAAGAGTGGAAAACAACCTCATGGCAACCCCCACGGGGGGCGGTGCCGGAGCCGTGATGTCCCTTGTCCAGGCAGATGGAATAATTATTGTACCGTCGGGAAACGAGGGGATCGGTGCCGGTGAGATTGTGCAGGTGGAGCTTTTACGCGATATCAAAGAAATTGAAAATACCATCGTTTTCATAGGAAGCCACGACAATCTCCTTGATGTTCTTGCAAATCTGCTTCACAAGCTCCCCCCTGTTTATCGTTTATCCTCCGCCCACGTTGGCAGCATGGGGGGTATCATGGCTATAAAAAGAAAAGAGGCCCACTTTGCAGGATCCCACCTCATGGATGAAAAAACCGGAGAATATAATATCCCGTTTATCCAGCGATTTTTAAAAGGAATTCCCCTGGTACTCTTAAATCTATCATACAGGGAACAGGGGATTATTATTCCCAGGGGAAAGCCCGCAAATATTAAGAATTTTGAAGATCTTGCCAGGCCGGGAATAAAATTTGTCAACAGACAAAAAGGGTCGGGAACCCGCCTTTTAACAGATATGCTCATCAATAAATTTAAAATCAGCCCCACAAAGATAAAAGGATATGATCTTGAAGAATATACCCATATGAACGTTGCTTCTGCAGTTGCGAGCAACAGAGGAGACGCGGGAATGGGAATAAGATCTGCTGCAAAGGCCCTTGATCTCGATTTTATTCCAATCACAGAGGAACGATACGATCTTATAATTCCAAAAAAATATTTTGATAATGAAAAAACAGCAAAAATTTTGACGATCATCCGGGAAAATAAAGAGTTTCGAAATACCGTCAAAGCCATGGGCGGGTACAGCCTGCGTGACAGCGGAAAAATAATCTATGAACAGTAAATGATATTCGGGGCTGATATTTTTTTGATGTTACACCGTTGCATGAAGTTTTACATTTTTTTCCTGCAATTAATGCTTGCGTGAATTGTAATAAAGTTATAACGTCGAACAAATAAAAAAATATGAAATTAATACACATTGTTGGTTGTCAAAACAGTGGAAAAACAAAACTTATTATTGAACTTTTAAAAGAATTTAACGCAAGGGGCCTCCGGGTGGGGACGATTAAACATACCTCCCACTCTTATAACCTGGATAAACCCGGAAAAGACTCCTTCCGGCACAAAGCAGCAGGGGGGAATCCCGCCGCAATAGTGACAAAAGATCAAATGGCTGTGTACCTCCCCCGGAAAGAGGGTGAAAACCCTTTGGATAAACTGGCTCCTTTATTTAAAGGTGCCGATCTCATAATTATTGAGGGGTATATCAATGGCCCCTGGAAAAAACTTGAAGTCTGGAGAAAAGAGATTAATCCAGAACCCAGGTTTATAGAAAGAAACGATATTGAAGCGATCATTACAGATGATCACATGGAAACGAATCTGCCCCTATGGCCACGTAAAAACATTCCAAAACTTGTGGAAAATATACTAACACTGATAGAAATGAAATAGCGCCCGCCTCGGAAATTGCAAAAAAAATTAAATGAAAAGTTTAATTGTATAATTTAAAAACATTTCTAAAAATATGGATAACTATTCAGCTAATATGTACGGCAGCAGGTATAATCTGATTAAACCTGCTGCGTATCTTAAATCAGCAACGCTGAATAGTTACAAAATATGAAACTTTAATTTTCTATTAAGGAGGTTCTTTATGGATAATAATAAGATTGTATTACACTATAAAGATGGTCGCATTATAAAAGGTAATACTAATAATTTTTTTCCAAATAAAAAAAGTTTCATATTAACAAT
>JAUVKE010000426.1 GCA_030592105.1 Desulfobacteraceae bacterium | reverse complement strand
TGATCCCTGTTCCAAGTTCCAGGGATTCCGGGTTTTTCCCCCGTACCAGACATCACCCCAGGCGAGCGCCCCAAGGGTCAACTTAGCGACAAGGACAGCACCTGCTTTTTTTAGCTTTTTTATTACTGTCGCGTCGGATTCAATTATCTGATCTTTATAGGGAATAGAGCCCCAGGTAGATTTATATCCTTCCACTGATAACAGATCTTTTGCTCCATAGGGTATCCCATGTAAGGGGCCACGGTATTTTCCTGCTGCTATTTCTTTATCGGCCTGTTTTGCTTGCTCGAGAGCCAGCTTCTCAGTTAGGGTTATGACACACTCCAGCTCTGGCCCGTATTTCTTAAGGCGGTTCATAAAAAAAGTTGTGAGCTCTACAGAACTGATTTCCTCTGTCCTGATAAGTTCACCCAGGTCTCGCACCGAATAAAAGGCCAGATCATCTATACTTTTTGGTTTTGACTTATACTTGGGCCTGCTGTAGGAAATTTTGACTTGTTTAATATCGTTTTCATATCCCAACGGGATTGGATTAAAAATAATTGCCGGGGGTAAGGAGTTAGGAATATTTACTTCTCGCAGCTCTTTATAACTGTTACGATTTTCTTCTAATCCATCTATCATTGAATCCATTTCAGCCTGGCTGAAATCCAGACCGATAAGAGATGCAGACAGTTCAATTTGATCAGTGGATATCTCTGATTTACTCTGTGGAGCTATAAGAGTCCAGACGAGAAATACAAATACGGCTATAAATAAAATTGGCCGTATATATTTATAGATATCTTTCATATGCTTCCCCGGATCTTTGTTTTTTTCAAATGATTAAAACCTATTTAACTGATTTTCGTAATGTATCCTGACAAGTACAAAAATATAGACTGGAGGATTCGTTATGTACAGATTTATTTTTATTTTGACATTGGTTCTTTTTTCCTTTTCAGCTTTAATCGGTCAGGATAGATCTGATGAAGATGGAATTAAAGCAGCAATAATGGACTATAGTGAAGGCTGGAACACTGGTGACGCAGAACGTATGGAAAAAGCGCTGCATCCGGATCTGGCCAAAAGAAGGGTCACTTATAGCAAAGATGGTAAATGGGCAAAACTGGATCAAATGAGTGCTCTTACGTTGATTCAGTACACCCGACATGGATACGGAAAGAAAACACCTGAAAATGAAAGACAAATGGAAATCACAATTTATGATATTTATGGTAATACCGCTACAGCCAAGACCATTTCCAAGGACTGGATCGATTATATGCACCTGGCAAAATGGAATGGCGAATGGAAAATTGTAAATGTGCTATGGGAACTGAAACCGGGTCTTGAAAAGAAATAGTTTAAAAATCAGGGAATGGATAAAAATAAGAAGGGGCTGACTAAAAAGTCTAAATAATGTCATCCCGGACTCCGATCCGGGATCTCGTACTTAAAAGAATCAACAAGTTAGAGATCCTGAAACCAGTTTAGGATGACAATAAACTGCTTTTTAGTCAGCCCCTTTTTTAGTTATTAAGATTGGTCTTTTGCCAGGCCGGCCCAGGTAAGAGCAGCACCAGCTAAAGACAGGTCTTTGAGTAAACTAGGCATTGAAGCTTGTCCACCCGGCAGATGAACTAAAAGGGCAAAGATAACCAGCATCAACGCCAGTAAAAGCATTGCAAGTTTGTCTTTTTTGCCGATAAACAAGCTGATTGGAGCGACGATAAGGGCGAGGCCGGTGAGGTAAACCCAGAACACGCCGCCCGGCAGCCAGCCGGGAACCATTCCAGCCATTCCACCGGCATTCATGAAATGAAATATGCCGAAAATGATAAACGGAACAGCAAATAGATAACGGGACACAGTTTTAGTGAGCAATTGCATTAAATCCTCCTGAGATATAATGTAAAATAGTTTAATGTTTAAGCAATATAATAGAAAAAATGGAATTTGGTTCCTATTACTTCCTTCGATTAAGTTTTTTCAATTTTTTTCTTCATAAATTAAAAAATGATGATTTGGCAATTCTTTATTATATTCCGGAATAGTAATTATTTACACTAATATAATTGAGGTTGATTTGGCTCATTCGCACAATCATCATCAGCTCCAGGGTAGTAAACTGGTTCTTTCCATTATCCTCAATATATTGATCACTGCTGCCCAGGTATTGGGTGGTTTCATTTCCGGAAGTCTTTCCCTTTTATCAGACGCGCTGCATAATTTCAGTGATGTGGTATCCCTCATTATTAGTTATATCGCTCACAAATTAATGAAAAGGGTTTGTACACCGGAACAGACATTCGGCTATAAAAGAGCTGAAATAATGGCAGCCTTCATAAATTCAGCAACCTTGCTATTGGTTGCTTTTTTTATTGCCCGCGAAGCCGTAGAAAGATTATCCGATCCCGTTGAGATTGGCTCGGAAATAGTGATTATCCTCGCTTTTTTGAGTATCGTTGTTAATGGCGGAAGTGTCCTTCTTTTAAAAAGAGACGCAAAAAATAAC
>JAUVKE010000104.1 GCA_030592105.1 Desulfobacteraceae bacterium | reverse complement strand
CGTGCTGAAAAAGTAAAATCATTTATGATGGAACTCGGCGTTGATGATTCACGTATCCAGACGGTGAGCTACGGCGAAGAAAGCCCCGCCGATTTAGGCCATAACGAGGATGCCTGGCAACTCAACCGGCGAGCGCATTTTACACTTAAATAGCCAAAAAGGGCTGTATATATACTTACCATGGGATATTGATATACAGCCCTTAAAAAAATTAATTTATAACTATTCAGCTGATATGTATAGCTTCAGGTATAATCTGAAGCACCTAAAAGTAAATATAGCTGAATAGTTACATAAACATCTAAAAATTTTTTAAAATGCATTTTAATCAATATATATTTTTTATATTAACAGCCTGTTATCTAATATCAGCAGGATGCGCATCACAACAGGATCTTTATTACCTGGATAACCGCCTTTCTGTACTGGAAAATAATTACAAAAAATCTGAAAAAAAAAATAAAGCCGTAAGATCCAGGATGTCCAGAAGTCAATCTGCCACTTTGCATGAGGAATCTGAAAAAATCAGAGAGGATCTCAGAATTTTTTCAGGAAGGCTTGATGAAATAGATTATCTTTTAAATCAAAAAATAAAAATTTTAAAAGATTCTGATAAAAATCTGAAGGAAAAGTTAAGCTCATTTAACGATCGTATAATACAAATAGAAGAGTTTCTCAATCTGGAGAAACAGACTTATACAAGTAAAAAAATTAATTCCGGTAAAGATAACAAAAGTTTATCAGAAGAAAAAACCTATTCCCTTGCAAAACAGGCTTTTGACACTGGTAATTTTACAAAAGCCCGGGCCCTGTTTGATAATTTTATAAATAAATTCCCTGAATCAGACAAGGTGGATAATGCCCAGTTCTGGATTAGTGACTGCTATTATCGTGAACAGTGGTATGAAAAAGCAATATTAGAATACCAGACTGTAATTGAAAAATACCCCAGGGGAAACAAGGTGGCAGCAGCATATTTAAAACAGGGGTTCTCTTTTTACAAACTTGGGGATATGGGAAATGCCCGTATCATTTTAAATAATTTGATCAAAAAACATCCCAAATCCAATGAGGCTGCGATTGCAAAAAAAAAACTGCGGGAATTTTAGAATGCATGGTTAAGACCATAGGTATAGATCCGGGTCTTGCGGCAACCGGCATAGGGATTGTCAAAGGAAAGGATATCAAGGTGGAAGGCTATGCTTACGGATGCATTCAAACATCAAAAGATGAACTTTTACCGGCACGTCTTGATCACATTTTTTCCCAGGTTCTTACAGTTTTAAAAAAAGAAAAACCGGATCTGATGATTGTAGAAGATGTATTTTCCCTGGCAAAATATCCAAAATCAGGAATTATTTTAGGGAAGGTTTCAGGGGTTATTCTTCTTGCTGGTTTCCATGTTAATATACCGGTAATAGAGATTCCTGTTCGCGAAGCTAAATCAGTTTTAACAGGGAACGGAAGCGCCAGCAAAAAACAGTTTGAAATAACCATACGGAATCTGCTCAACATTTCCACTCCCATCAGGCCATTCCATGCGTCCGATGCTTTAGGCCTGGCGCTTATTGGTCTTTACCGCTATAAATTGCCTCCGAATAATTTCACCCCCTTGTCAGGAAAATCTGTATAAATGAATAATTATGTGCAGGAAGAGAAATGAGTCCAACAGTATTTAGAAAAAACGGATACAGATTCTTCTTCTTTTCAAGGGAGGAAGAGCAAATACACTCAAACGGCGAAAACGGAGTCAAATTATTTATGTAACGATCTATATATAGGCGGGTAATTACCTGACAATCTACAGCTCCACCGATGGCCGCTGATAATGGACTATGAAGTATCCGCCCGACAGACTGCCCAATACAATTCACACCATCTAATCGCTCAAACAATATTTGCTGGTTCCAACATGATAGGTTATATAGAAGGAAAACTTTTTAAAAAAGAAGATGACAAGGTACTGATTTTATCCGGTTACATCGGATATGAAGTCCTTGTTCCTGCTTTTGTAATGCAAACCCTTAAAGAGAAAAAAAAGGGTGATGAAATTTCCTTTTATATATATTACCATCAAACCGAAAGACAGCCAAAGCCTGTATTAATCGGCTTTAACCATGAAATTGAAAAAGAATTTTTTCAATATTTTATTTCTGTTTCAGACATAGGCCCCTTAAAAGCGATAAAGGCATTGCATATACCCGTTCCTGAAATTGCCACTGCCATAGAATCAAAAAATGTAAACAGACTCAAACAATTAAATGGTATTGGAAGCAGAACAGCAGAAAAAATTATTGCCTCCCTTTGCGGGAGGATGGATAAATTTGCATTGGCAAGCAGCGGGGAACAGGCGCAGATTTACAATGACAAAGATTTTTCCCTGCAGGTACTCAATGTACTTGTTGAACAGCTGGGGCACAAACACTCGGAAGCAAAAAAAATGATATCAGAGGCATTAAAACGTAAAAAATCGATCAAAACCCCGGAACAACTGTTCGATGAAATTTATAAAGGGAAACAAAATCCATGACAGATACTATCCTCACTGTTTCATCAGAAAACAGTATTCTGCAAGGTTCTGTGCAGCCCTCTGATATGGAGCCGGAAATATTATCCCTGAGGCCTAAACTCTTGCCCGAATATGTGGGACAGCCGGAAACAGTTGAAGCCCTCACCATCGCAATCAAAGCTGCCACGCTGCGCAAGGAGCCAATAGATCATATTCTTTTCCACGGCCCCCCTGGGCTGGGAAAAACAACCCTTGCCCATATTATTGCAAACGAGATGGGTAAAAAAATTACTCTTACATCAGGCCCTGCACTAGAAAAGGGGGGAGATCTCATAGGAATTCTCACCCACCTGGAAGAGGGGGATATTTTATTTATTGATGAAATACACAGAACACCAAAGATTGTTGAGGAATTTCTATACCCCGCCATGGAGGATTTTGCGGTCGATTTCATTTTTGACAAAGGGATTCACGCCCGGAGCCACAGATACCGTTTGAACAGGTTTTCACTTTTAGGGGCAACAACCAGAACAGGGCTCTTGTCTTCACCTTTAAGGGACAGATTCGGGATCCTCAGACACCTCGATTTTTATAATGAAAAAGAGCTTATAAAAATTGCAAAACGCTCAGCCGCCCTCCTTAAAGTCGCCATGGATGACCATAGTGCATCTGAACTTGCAAAACGTTCAAGGGGGACTCCAAGAATATTAAACAGGCTTTTAAAACGGGTCAGGGATTATTCCCAGGTAAGATTCGACGGTACCATAACAAAGGGGACCGTCGAAGCAGCCCTTACCCTTGAAGGGGTCGATGCACAAGGTTTGACCAATCTGGACATACGATATCTTAAAACCATAATCGATTATTACAAGGGAGGCCCCGTGGGAATTGAGGCCATTGCAGCCACATTGCAGGAAGAGACTGATACCCTTGTAGACATTGTTGAACCGTACCTTTTAAAGATTGGAATGGTTCTAAGAACTGCCTCAGGAAGAATAACCCCCAAGGCGGCTTACCACCACCTGGGAATACTTCCCCAGGCAAATGAATTGTAATAATATTTGTAACTATTCAGCGTCGCCGACTTAAAATACGCAGCAGGTATGATCTGATTAAAACTTTGAAATTGTTTGAACAGATTAGAGAGCGTTAAGAAAGAATCCATCAGGACTGAACTTATTAACATTGTTTTCTGGTATACTATTACGCAAGCTTATATTTTTAACAGATTCTTTCTTTACGACCTCTCATCTGTGAGTTTTTCATGATTTAATCAGATTATACCTGCTGCCGTACATATTAGCTGAATAGTTACTAATACTTAAGGGAAGATACCTCCATGCCTTTAATTACTCTCTTAACAGACTTTGGCCTTGCTGATGAATATGTTGGCCTGATGAAGGGGGTAATACTCTCCATAAATCCCCAGGCAAAAATAATTGATCTTACCCACCAGATAGATCCCCAGGATATAGTTCAGGCAGCATATACAATTAAATCATCCTATAAATATTTTCCAAAAGGGACAATTCATGTTCTTGTGGTTGACCCTGGCGTTGGGAGCTCCCGGTCTGTTATAGCTCTTGAAAAAGATGGACATATTTTTCTTGCTCCAGATAACGGCCTTCTTGCGCTGTTAATCAACAGCAAAAAAGATAATTTTATAATATCCGTTGACAACTCAAAATATTTTTTAAAAAACATAAGCAGAACATTCCATGGAAGGGATATTTTCGCGCCGGTTGCAGCACATATAACAAGCGGCGTGAAACTGCATGAGATCGGCTCCCCCATTGATGGGGAAAAACTGACACAAATAAAAATGCCGGTCCCGCAGACTTTATCCGATGGCGGAATAAAAGGATCGGTCATATTCATTGACCGCTTCGGCAACCTGATTACAAATATAGATGCTGATTTCATAGAAAAAATTATAAATCAAAAAACAAATAACGATATTAAAATCATACTGGGGAATAAAATAATCCACGGATTATCTAACAATTATAAAAGCGTAAATATACAATCTCCCCTTGCCATAATCGGCAGTAAGGGGTATCTTGAAATATCGGTTAATTGTGGAAATGCAAAGCAGTATTTTAAAGCACAAAAAGGGGATAAAGTCAGGATTCACACCCGTCAACAAAATCATGGCTTAATAAAACAACCTGCTTTTATTCTCAAACCAGAGCATTTTTGAACCGGTTAATACATGAACAGTTGCACCTTTTTTATATTAGCAAAATGAATTATGAACTTACCAGATACTAAACTCAAAAAGCAGACAGTTTCCAGAGAAAACGAAAAAAATGAAGAGCCTCCCATGTACAGGGTTCTGCTTCATAACGACGATTATACGTCAATGGAATTTGTCGTTAAAATCCTGGAAACTATTTTTAACAAATCGACTGAAGCTGCAACTATTATCATGCTTAAAGTTCACAAAGAGGGTATGGGAATATGCGGAGTATATACCTGTGAAATTGCGGAAACAAAGGTAAAAACAGTCCATTTACTCGCAAAAGAGATGGGTTTCCCCTTAAAATGCACCATGGAGATCGCTTAAATTATGATTAATAAAGACCTCAGCCGCACCCTTGAATTTGCCATAAAAGAGGCAAAACAAAGAAGCCATGAGTATATCTGCATAGAGCATATGCTCTATGCTATTTTGCACGACACCAAGGGGATCGACATCATCACCAAATGTGGTGGAGAAGTTAATAATATCAAAAAAAAACTGGAAGATTTTTTTAATAACAAGCTTGAAAAAATATCAGACCAGAGCAATCAGCTCCTTCAGCAGACCATGGGCTTCCAGAGAATGATACAAAGAGCTGTTAACCATGTAAAATCGGCGGAACAAAAAGAGGTCACAGTTGCGGATATTCTTGTGTCGATATTTAACGAAAAAGACTCCCATGCAGCATATTTCCTTGAAGCAGAGGGGATCACCCGTTATGATATAGTATATTATATTTCCCACAACGACTTAAAAGATGCCCAAAAGGGGAGAGACCAAAATATCGCAAAGCCCTCCGAAAAAAAGAAAAAAAAGAAAGATCCCCTTGAAATATATACAGTTGAACTGATCCACCAGGCAGCCCAGGGGAAAATTGATCCCCTCATAGGGCGTGAACAGGAAATCGAAAGAACTATTCAGGTACTCTGCCGAAGACGAAAAAATAATCCTGTTTATGTGGGGGACCCGGGAGTGGGTAAAACTGCCATGGCAGAGGGACTTGCGCTTAAAATTTATGAAAATAATGTTCCTGGAATCATGGAAAATATCAAAATTTACTCCCTTGATATGGGAGCATTGCTCGCAGGGACTAAATACAGGGGAGATTTTGAGCAACGCTTAAAACAGGTCATATCTGAACTGAAAAGCAAAAAAAACGTAATCCTGTTTATTGATGAAATTCATACCATTGTCGGCGCAGGGGCCACCAGTTCAGGCACCATGGATGCATCCAATATATTAAAACCTGCTCTTTCCGACGGATCATTAAGATGCATCGGCTCCACAACATATGAGGAATATAAAAACCATTTTGAAAAAGACAGGGCACTATCCCGCCGTTTTGAAAAAATAGACATAGCAGAACCCTCAGTAGACGAAACATACAAAATTCTCAAAGGGCTTAAAACTATTTATGAAGAACACCACGGAATAATTTATACTGATTCAGCTTTAAAAGCTGCTTCAGAGCTGTCAGCAAAATTTTTAAATGACCGGTATCTCCCTGATAAAGCAATTGATGTAATAGATGAAGCAGGTGCTTATATAAAAATCACTGCACCCTTAAAAAGAAAAAGAATAAATCCAAAGGATATTGAGAAAATTATTGCCAAAATGGCAAAAATACCCTCCATAAGCGTCACAGCTTCCGATAAAACAAACCTGGAAAACATCGAAACCCGATTAAAAGCTGTGGTATTTGGCCAGGACAACGCCATAGCAGCCATCTCAACATCTATAAAACGCTCCAGGGCCGGTCTTGGACAGCCTGAGGGGCCCGTGGGTTCTTTTCTTTTCACCGGGCCCACAGGTGTTGGAAAAACAGAGGTGGCACAACAGCTTGCCGCCATTCTCGGGGTAAATTTTTTACGCATCGACATGAGTGAATACATGGAAAAGCATGCGGTTGCCCGGCTTATAGGCGCGCCTCCGGGCTATATAGGCTTTGACCAGGGGGGTATTTTAACAGACGGAATCAAAAAAAATCCGTATACAGTACTCCTCCTCGACGAAATAGAAAAAGCACATCCTGATGTTTACAATATCCTGCTTCAGGTTATGGATCACGCAACCCTTACGGACAACAACGGGAAAAAATCTGATTTCAGAAATGTCATACTAATAATGACTTCAAATGTGGGCTCAAGGGAAATCAGCACCAATACCATAGGTTTCGGAGACATTAAACTTGCTGCAAAAAGCAAGGGGGATAAGGCTATAGAAAAATTCTTCAGCCCTGAATTCAGAAACAGAATAGATGGTATCATCAATTTCAACCACCTGTCAGTGAAAATTATGGAAAAGGTGGTGGACAAATTCATAAATCAGATAAAAGATCAGCTGGCCGCAAAAAAAGTTACACTTACACTTTCAGATGCAGCACGCTTATGGCTTGCAAAAAAAGGGCATAATCCGGATTACGGGGCACGGCCCCTGGCAAGGCTTCTGCAGATAGAGATAAAAGATATTCTTTCCGACCAGATTCTGTTCGGAAATCTTGAAAAAGGTGGAAGGGTCTCCATAGATATAAAAAATGAAAAATTTACTTTTGCATATAAAAATTTATAACCCAACCTACCTTCCCATGCTTTTACCCAGGAGTATATAATGAAGCTTAAAATAGTTATAGAGAACGGTATGGACGGTTATATCACAGCGTATTGTCCGGCCCTTAAAGGATGCATTACCCAGGGCAAAACAGAACAAGAAGCCATTAAAAATCTTAAAGAAGCCATTGAGCTTTACCTTGAAGCAGATCCCATGGACATCATATTGCCTGAAGGCAAATATAAGGTAAGTGAGCTTGCTATATGAGCCCAAAACCAGTCCTGATATCCGGCCGCAAGCTCGTTAAGATATTTAAAAAACTCGGTTATGAAAAGATTACCCAAAAGGGAAGCCACATTAAAATCAAAAACTATTCAACCGGCAGCGTCTTGATCATCCCCGATCACAAGGAACTTGACCGGTGGACTTTAAAAACCATCCTCAAGCAGGCTGAGATCTCTGATAAAGATTTTAATGAGAAGCTCAAAAATAGATATGAAAAATAGGAAAAACAGGGAAAATATAAGGGACGTAGGTCCCCTATATTTTACGTAGCAACAATAATCATATCGCCTTTTATAACTTTGTAGCCCAGCCCCTCTTTATAAAACTGATGCCTATTTTTGCTGTTGAAAGAAATGTTGAACGTAACATGTCACTTACAAGAGCCTTTTTAACCGGTTCAAGATTGACAAACGCACCCAGGAATCCGCGCAAAAACTTTTGAGTTATGCTTTG
>JAUVKE010000536.1 GCA_030592105.1 Desulfobacteraceae bacterium | reverse complement strand
TAATTCCTAACCGTGTAAGAGCAAAATCATAGCGAACTGGATCTTCAGGTTCGATTTTCTTGAATGCCTTAGTTATCTCCAGGGCAGTTCGCATACCAGTATTTTTACGTTCCGTCAACCCCAGAAAAAGACATATTCGATGCATATGAGTATCTAAAGGGATAATGAGCATGGATGGACTTATGCCCGCCCAGCCTCCGATGTCCACCCTGTCTTTTCTTACCATCCAGCGTAGATAAAGATTCCATCTCTTGCACGCGCTCCCTTTTTCAGGAAAAGCCAAAAGGCTGTTTTTTTGTCTATTATATTCTTTTACAAGTTGATTTACCAGAAAAGAAAGCCCATTTAAAACAGTATCATCCCCAGTGCTAAAACCGGAAAAAAAGCAGTTATAAAGAGAGCCATACTGCTTAATCACAGACCTTGCGCCTATAAGCATTCGGACAAGCTCCTCACCTGTAGTAAAACGATGTCTGAAACCCGAATAAATACGCTGTAGAGATGAGAGAGAGACTGACAGCAAAAAATCATACGGAGAAGATCCCATTTTTTCAAGAACAGTTGAAACACTTTTTAAAATCTGAGCCACCCTTCCATAGGCCAAAGAAGATGCTACAAGGCCGGCAATCTCAATATCTTTTAAATCCGAATAATTGTAAAGAAATTCAAGAGGGTCAGGATGAACCCATTCACGGGAGTTGTAAAAGTCGTATAGATGTTCAAGCTGTGGCTTATTGATTAACAGAATTCGGTTCATAGTTATCGGAGTCCCGGACAATGCTGAATTTATTTTCCTTTACAGTTTTTTCATCATGGGTTGCAGATTAGCTTATAGCAGGCTGAGATGTTTTTAAGCATGTAGCGGATCTGTCTTATAATATAAATTCAATGTGTCAATATATTCAACTTTTAAGGAATATGGAGATGTCTATGTTTTTATGATTTACTACTAATGAACTTGAATTTGTGTTTCTTTGCCAAGCTCTCGCCACGGAATAAAGACCTGCTCACTGCTGATTGACAAATATTATAAGTTTTCGAGCAATTTCAACTGTTGTCATGCCAGGTTCCTGGTTGGCAAAATAACGGACCAGGCTTTGGGCTTCAACTGTTTTTGACTGTTTTCCTGCTTTTAATTTAATATAGCCTTTTTTTCTATGCCCGTTTGTTCAGCCACTCGTGCAATTACAAAGCTAAAACCATATCCACAACTCCTTTATAGCTTCAAAATTTTGATGAGATCACACCTGAAGCGTGTTTGCAATCAGAACAACTGAATAGTTACACATAAATTATATTGCACTGCTTCCACCATCTACCATAATAGTTTGACCTGTAATAAATGATGCGCCGTCAGAACATAAAAATAAAACAGGATGTACAATTTCTATCGGTTCTGCTATTCTGCCCATAGGAACAGACTTTAAAATCTGTTTACACATATCCTTATTGGACCAGAAAGGTTTGCTGAAATTGGTTTTTACCATGGCAGGAGCAACAGCGTTAACCTGAATGTTGAATGGTGCAAGCTCAAGCGATAGCACTTTTGTCATCATTT
>JAUVKE010000210.1 GCA_030592105.1 Desulfobacteraceae bacterium | reverse complement strand
GCAATCTGGGCAACCGGATTTTTAATTATAACTATTCTTTTTAAAATAGCAGTCAGTGTTAAAAAGGAGGTTGCAGTTTAACTCTTTGATTAGAAAAATTCGATTATAAAAAAAAGGGGGCTCTTGCGAGCCCCCTTTTTTTATAATCCATGCCTATTTACCATTCATATTACCAAATAAATTTCTTATGCTGCCGCTCTTTTTTCCTCCACTTTTTGTGCGACAATGGTTGCAATCTCTTTTTCCGTTGCACCAGGGAGAAAAACAGCATCTATACCAAGATCTTCCAATTGTGGAATTTCGTTGGGATGGATAGTTCCCCCTATGAATATTGCGGCATGAGCCATTTTTAATTCCTTAAGACGCTTTATAAACATTTCCATAATTTGAAGATATCCGCCGCACTGAAAGCTTAATCCTACAGCATCGGCATCTTCCTGAATCATTGTATTTATTACACCATCAATTCTTTGTCCTGCACCTAAATAGACGACCTCCATCCCTGCCTTGCGCAGGATGTCGCTCACAACGATAATCCCCCTAAAATGATCATCAAGTCCGATCTTACCGGTAATAACTTTTATCTTATTTTCCATACTTCTGCTCCTTCTATTTAAAATGGGTATTCTCTTTCTCCTGCCCAGTCATATTCCATCCCGTCAGCAAGGCGCAGAACACCAATAATTTCGGGGAACGTTGCTTCAGCTTCAAGAGCTTCAAACACAGGAGGAACAAGACTGTCAGTTGTATTTTCCGCGATGTCTCTAAGCTTTTCAAGCACTTTTTTTAGTTTGGGAATATCTCTGTTCTGTTTAAATGCCTTATATTCAGCAAGATATTGATCAACATCTGTTGTGTCAGGCACATAAATTTCAGGCTTATAGTCCTCTTCTTCGGGAATAGTATGACAGTTAACTCCAATAACAGGCTTTTCACCACTTTCAACTTTTTTCTGAACGTCAAGAAGAGCACCTGTGAGTTGAGATTCAACCCAGCCACTTCCAAGAGCTTTAATCCATCCGCCCATCTCCTCTATTGTATTATACATATCCATAGTCTTTTTTTCAATTTCACTGGTCAGCCATTCTACATAATATGAACCTGCAAGAGGATCTGCAACCTTTGTTACTCCTGATTCATAGCGGATAACCTGTTGCGTTCTAATTGCCAGCCTGACGGCGTCTTCAGTAGGAATTGCCCAGGCTTCGTCATAAGACGGATTCTGTATTCCCATGCTTCCTCCGAGGACTGCGGCCAGGGTTCCTAACGTACCTCTGGAGAGGTTTACCAGCGGCTGCTCCCTGGTATAATTGCTCCCTGATACATCTATATGGAATCGCATCATCATTGCACTGGGATCGGTTGTGTTAAACTTGTCTTTAAGTGTTTTAGCCCAAATTCTTCTCCCTGCTCTCAGTTTGGCTATCTCTTCAAAAAATTCCCTGTCAGATGATAATACAGGGCTAAGCTGACGAGCAACAGCATCAGCACTCACCCCTCTTTTTTCCATTTCCCTGATTATTTCATCACGAATAGACATGGTGAATGCCAGTTCATGCATGGCATTTCCGCCAGCTTCTCTAAAATCGTAAGAGCTTGTATACCAGATGTTCCATTTTGGCATATTTTTTAAGATATATTCCATAAAATCATTGCCCCATCTGGCACAAGTGGAAAATTTACCTTTATGGAGCAGCCAGTCCATCTTGCTTGGTGCAATGGCAGGACCATAATAAAATATTCCGCCTCCTACGCCTCTTAGCTTACTTATATCAATACCCCGTTTTTTTGCTACCAGAATATATGACTGCCAGATATCAGGATAAAAAGTATCACTTGAAATGCTTAAAGCCTCAAGTGGCATATCTTCGCTAAGATCCTCAACATCTTTAAGTGAATGGATTGTAACCCCTGTCACACCTAACTGCCCTGCTGAATACGGCTGATCCGGTTCGATTCCGTACATGGTCGGACCGTCAATTTCCCAATCCAGCACACCCTGGCCAAGTTCAAGCAGATACTTGCATCTTTTATTAAAAGCTTTGGGAGAAGAGAGACCGGCAATTTCACGAATATTCCATAATTTCCCCCTGTACATTAAGGGATGATGCCCGCGTGTAAAGGGGAATTCACCAGGGAGACCTATTTCCTCTTTTTGATTAATATGTTTTATATCTTCAGGCGTATATGAACTTTTTAACTCTATACCTGATACAGTATGGAAATTAGTCTCTTTTTCCATATATTTTTTGGTTACATCTTCTGCTTTTATCATAACTTATATCTCCATAAAAATAAGTTTTTCTGAGTCGTTAAGTAAAAATAATTGTAACTATTCAGCGAAACAACCGGGCTTCCGGCCTCTATTTTAAAAATAACATTTTGTTACTTAGAAGCCACCTAAAAAAAATTGATTACGTACACGCTTCAGGTGTGATCTGATTAAAGCAATTGAAAGTGTGTGAACGCATTAGAAGACGTTAAGAAAGAACCATTAAAACTGAATTTATTCGTATTATTTTACAATATATCATTGTACATATTTATATTCTGTCAGGTTCTTTCTTTACGTCTTCTTATGCGTGAGTTTTTCATGATTTAATCAGATTATACCTGAAGCTATATATTCGCTGAATAGTTACAATAATTAAAACGTAAAAATTGCACAAAGTGAATAGAAGTGTTCCTATATGCTTAGGTTACTTGTATTTGTTGAGAAGGTTTCTTTTTTTGTTATGCTGAATAAATTAGATGGAGTGGAAACACATTTTCTTGAAATAGAAAAAAAATTAAGCGATCCAAAAATAATTTCTGACATGAACCTTTATCAAAAGTACAGCAAGGAGCATGCTGAACTTTCCCGGGTTGTAATACCCTTTAGGGCGTATAAGCAGGTAATGCAGGATCTTGAGGATAGCACCGAACTTTTAAAGGATACTGACCCTGAAATTAAGGAACTTGCTAAAAATGAAGTGGCTGTTTTAACAGAACAGAAAGTTAAACTTGAAAATGAGATTAAAGTTCTCCTCCTGCCTAAAGATCCAAATGACCAAAAAAGTATAATTCTCGAAATTCGAGCTGGCACTGGAGGCGATGAAGCGAGTTTATTTGCTGGTGATCTTTTCAGGATGTATTCAAAGTATGCGGAGAATAGAAAATGGGAAATAGAAATTCTAACGCACAGTGGAACTGGACTTGGTGGTTTTAAAGAAGTTATTGCCATGATACATGGGAATGGTGCATACAGCCGTTTAAAATTCGAAAGTGGTACACATCGGGTGCAGCGTGTTCCCACAACCGAAACACAAGGAAGGATTCATACTTCTGCTGTTACTGTTGCTGTTCTTCCCGAGGCAGAGGAAGTTGAACTTCACATTGAACCAAGTGACCTTAAAATTGATGTTTTTCGAGCAACAGGGCCTGGTGGTCAAAGCGTTAATACAACCGATTCGGCAGTGCGTATTACATACCTTCCTACAAATCTTGTTGTTACTTGTCAGGATGAAAAATCACAGCTTAAAAACAAGAATAAGGCTATGAAAGTTCTTCGCGCAAGACTCCTTGACAGCATGATAAAACAACAGGATGAAGAAAGATCCAGGGAACGTAAAAGCCAAATAGGCTCTGGTGACAGAAGTGAAAGGATAAGAACATATAATTTCCCCCAGGGTCGTGTTACTGATCATAGAATAGGACTTACACTGTACAGGCTGGACAGCATTCTTGAGGGTAATGCTGATGAAATAATAGGTGAACTTATAGCGTATTACCAGGCACAGGCATTGGAGAATGCAGCATCAGCAGATGTTGGAAAAACGTAAATGGACTATCCAAAAAATCCTCAATTGGGCTACATCCTGTTTTAAAGCAAACGATATAGAATCCCCCAGGTCAACAGCAGAAATACTTTTATCTTATGCGTTGAAGTTAAAGCATATTGACCTTTACTTACAGCAGAACAAGCCTCTTGGTAAAAAAGAACTTTCTTTTTTTAAAATATTAGTAAAAAGAAGGACAGACAGAGAGCCTGTTGCATATATCATTGGCGAGAAGGGCTTCTGGACATTAAATTTAATTATTACCAGGGATGTTCTAATACCTCGACCTGATACCGAACATCTTGTTGAAGAAACATTATCTTTTTTATCAACGGATAATAATATTGCTCCAAAACGTGTACTGGAGCTTGGCACAGGCTCAGGAGCAGTAATTATTGCTCTGGCTTCGGAAAAACCGGAAAATCTTTTTTTTGCATCTGATTATTCCACAAGGGCTATAATGCTGGCAAAGAAAAATGCAGAGCATCATAAACTTGAGGAAAAAATATGTTTTTTTGCAGGGCAGTGGTTTACCCCCATATCTGCAGGGATTAATCTATTCGACATTATTGTATCTAATCCACCCTATATACAAACAGAAGTAATTCCCTGTCTTCAATCCGAAATTTATAAATATGAACCTGTTTTGGCATTGGACGGTGGAAGAAACGGCCTTTGCCATATAAGCAAAATTATAAGTCAGGCACATAATTTTCTTAATAAAAATGGCTGGCTACTGCTGGAAATAGGTTATGATCAGCAAGATGCTGTCCATGAAATTATCAGCAATTCTGATAAATATGATGATGTCTCTTTTATCAGTGATTATGCAGGGCATACACGTGTTGTTAGAATGAAAAAAAAGGTAACGCTTTAACTGTCTAAGGGAACTGGAAGAAAATAATATACCCATATCGTGCAGAACTTTTGTTCGTCTTCAAGGCATGATGGCAGGTGCATAGCGAGCTATGTGCCTGTTATTACAACGTAGAAGACGGGCAAAAGGGCAAGCAGGATGGGTAGATTATTTTTTGGAAGTTCCCT
>JAUVKE010000216.1 GCA_030592105.1 Desulfobacteraceae bacterium | reverse complement strand
TTTATGCCGTGACAGGTGCCTTGCTTCTGTTGATTTCCCGGATTTTATTCGGGATATCCGGTCTGTTTTTAATGATAGAAAAGACAGGAAAATAGAGTCCCATGGAGGTTTTTTTCATAAACTGATGCGGACAATGACATCACCGGATTTAAAAATAAAGCATTGGGACTGGCTCCCGAAAACCATTGAACATGACCAAAAGAGCAAGGTACTTTTTTTCGGAGGCTGTGCCCCCTACTTTGACATATTTTTTAGAAAGTTTTTAGATGTGAACACCCGCGATATTTTGACCGATGCCCTTTATCTGTTAAATTTTTTTGATGTTCAGCCCGCTCTTCTTGAGGCTGAACGGTGTTGCGGTCATGATCTTCTCTGGTCGGGGGATAAGGCTAATTTTATAAAATTAGCAAAAAAAAATGTTGAGTTGATAGAAAACATGGGTATCGAAGAGGTAATTACCGCATGCCCGGAATGTTATACAACCCTGGCCACTGATTATAAAAAATATGGGATTGATTTGAATTTTAAGGTAACCCATTTATATGATTTTCTTGAAAAAGAGATCGGCAAAGGGCCGGTGGGTTTTAAGAAATTTGATAAAAATATAACCTATCAGGATTCCTGCCGTCTTTGCAGGTTTACAGATATGGGGAATCTGCCTGGATCGTTAATTGATCGTTTAAATCCAAAGAAATTTACTGAAATGCGATTTTCAGGGACTGCGGCTGTTTGTTGCGGTAATAGCGCATGGATAGGTTGCGATTCATATACCAAAGCTCTGCAGGTGACGCGTCTTACACAGGTTCAGGAAACCCAGAGTGATCTTTTGATCACCTCATGCCCAAAATGCCAAATCCATTTTAAATGTGCCATGGAAGATCCTTTTTATGGAGAGAAAATAAAAATTGATATGATGGATTTGACATCTGTTATAGCTAAAACTATTTACTGGGAGTAATTTTAATGCAAGTAATAAATTCAGCGGTTGAGGAAAAGGGACAACATCAGGTGCGCATAGGTGTTTATGTCTGTCATTGCGGATTAAATATTGCGCAGACCGTAAACTGCAAAGAGGTGGCAGAGGCCGCAGCAGACTTATCAGATGTTGTTATATCCAAAGATATTATTTACGCATGTTCCGAACCAGGGCAGCAGGAAATAAAAGATGATATTGCTGAATATGATCTTGATCGTATTGTAGTGGCTTCCTGTTCCCCAAGACTCCATGAATCGACTTTTAGGCAGATGATGATTTCAGCAGGATTGAATCCTTATCTTCTGGAAATGGCTAATCTCCGTGAACAATGCAGCTGGGTTCATATGAAAGAGCATGATGCTGCAACTTTAAAGGGGATAGATCTGGTTAAAATGTCGGTGGCAAGGATTCGCCTTCTTGCTCCCCTTTTTGAGGAAACATTTCCCCTTACAAAACGGACTCTGGTTATTGGAGGAGGTATTGCCGGCATACAAACGGCACTTGATTTGGCTGACAGCGGGTATGAAGTGGTTATTGTTGAAAAAACTCCTTCCATAGGAGGAGTCATGGCCCAGATTGACAAAACTTTTCCAACCATGGATTGCTCCATCTGAATTCTCGGTCCCAAGATGACGGATGCCGGTCGGCATCCCCGCATAAAAATTTATACTTTAAGTGAAGTGGCTGAGGTTAAAGGGCAGGTTGGTAATTTTGATGTTAGAATTGTTAAAAAAGCCCGATTCGTAAAAGAAGATGAGTGTACGGCATGTGGTGAGTGTGCCAGGGTCTGTCCCGTTATCCGACCCAGTGAATTTGATGTGGGTCTTTCATCCAGAAGGGCGATATTTATACCTTTTCCCCAGGCTGTTCCTTCATCCTATGTTTTAAATATGCATGAATGTTTAGGGCATAATCCTTCGGTTTGCGCAAAATGTTTTGATGCATGCGAAAAAGGATGTATAGATTTTCACATGTCGGATGAAGAATTCATTGAGAATGTCGGTTCCATTGTTGTTGCAACAGGGATGGAACCCTATGACCCAACAGAACTTGATGAATATGGATATACAAGGTTCAATAATGTCTTAACAAGTCTTGAGTTTGAACGGCTGGTAAATGCCGGGGGGCCTTCAAAGGGTGAACTTATACGCCCCACTGATGGAAAGCGCCCTAAAACAGTAGGTTTTATCCAGTGTGTAGGCTCCAGGTCTTCATTAAAGGGGGCTGCTTACTGTTCTAATATATGTTGTATGAATACTGTAAAAAGCACCCTTGTTCTTAAGGAACATTATCCTGATATTGAGATTAAGGTTTTTTACATAGATATCCGAGCCTTTGGAAAGGGGTTTGAAGATCTTTTTACAAGGTCGAGAAAATCGGGAACTCATTATATACGGGGTCTTCCAGGTACAGTTGATGAGCTTGATGATAAAAGTTTAAGAGTGGTGGTTGAAAATACCGCCACTGAAAAAATTGAATTTCATGATTTCGACATGCTGGTTCTTGCTGTGGGTCTGAAACCGGCTTCTAGCACCCAAAAAATTCAGGAGATGCTCGGGCTCCAGCTGACCTCTGATGGTTTTTTTCTTGAGGCTCATCCAAAACTGCAGCCAGTGGATGCGGCAACCAGGGGAGTTTTTTATGCAGGATGTGCTGAAGGGCCAAAGGATATTAAGGAGAGTGTGACCCAGGCCTCTGCAGCGGCAGCTAGGGCCATCCGCTTAATGCATAAAGGGGAGATAACAGCAGAGCCTATTACATCTCTTGTTATTGAAGAGCATTGCAAGGCATGTGGAAAATGTGCCGAGGTTTGCCCTTATAATGCAATAACTGTTAATGTGAAAAAAAAGACCCCGGCCATTGTTAATACTGCTGCGTGTGCGGGCTGCGGAACATGTGCTGCTGAATGCAGGTTTGGCGCCATAGTGATGAATCATTTTACTGATGAACAGATTCTTATGCAGGTTGATGCCATGCTGGAAGAAGATCCTGAAGAAAAGATTTTAACCTTTGCGTGTAACTGGTGTTCCTATGCAGGAGCCGATTATGCCGGAGTCTCCAGGATTCAGTATCCTTCAAATGTGCGTTTAATAAGAACCATGTGTTCCGGCCGGGTGGATGAAAAATTCATATGGCAGTCTTTTTCCAAAAGAGCCCCTGTGGTCCTTGTGAGTGGATGTCATATTGGAGATTGCCATTACATAGATGCCAACCACTGGACTGAAAAACGAATAAACAAAGTAAGAAAAAAAATGGATAAAATCGGAATCAGACCGGAAAGACTTCGCCTGGAGTGGATAAGTGCTGCAGAGGGGATTCGCTTTGCGGAAGTTATGTATGAGATGGAGAAGCTGCGAAAAACCGTATCTGATCAGGAAATAAAAGAAACAGTTAAAATATTGAAAAAACAGAAGGGATTATTATAAATTTCAATATTTTTAATCTTTGACACATTATCCATCATTTATGCTTTAGTTTTTTTGCACTGGAGGCTTGTTTTGTTTAGAACGTTGTATTATTATAAAATTACGTAGCCGATAGACCGTCACATAAATAATTTCACTACGTTATCGATCGGAGATAGGGTGCAATACGATTAGTATTATTTTTTCGCACTAGCCTTGTGCCAATTTTTTAAATCGGGTTATTATCTGACAATTTATAATAATTTCTATTTTCATATAGATATCTGAATGATTATTAACAGAATATAAATTTGCAGGCTAAAATGATGAATAATTTTATAAAAGCTTTACCAGTGGTTGTGGCAGCTTTTTTTTTAAATGTCCACATCTGTTTTGCCTTATCCCTTGAAGCTGCAATATCTCTTGCAAATCAAAATCTTCCTTCCCACAAGGCTTTAAAAATAGATATTGATTCTAAAAACTTTTTATATAAGGCATCCCTGTCTCCTTATCTCCCAACCCTGGATCTCGGCGGTGAGGTGGAACGGAGAAAAACGTCTGACAATAAAAATTCCACAATAAGAGATGTGACCCTGCGCTATTCATTAAACGGGGAACCTGTTCAAGAGATTCCCTCAAGCGTTTTGGATCTGGATTCTAAATCTGTCAGCAAAATAGATGGAGATACTTACGGTATTACCCACTATGATGCTACCCTTGGGTATATACTTTTTGACGGAGGAATCAGAAAAGCGGATCGAAATATTGCAAGGTTAGACCTTAACTCTGCCAGAGAAAATTTCAGGGGAGATCTGATTGACCTTGAGCATGATGTTAAAATTATTTATTTTAATGCGGTCACAAGGAAGGAAATCCTGGCGCAAAGGGAAATGCAGCTTAAAAATGCTGAAACAGTTTATGCAATTGCCAAGGGAAAATATAAGCATGGTGTCACTCTTTTATCTGATGTGCTACAGGCTACTGTTGATCTAAAAAAGGCCATGGTTGAATTAAGGCATGCAAAGGGGGATATTGCCAAGGCTATGTTTGAACTTAATTCATTTATAGGCCGGGATTTGCAGACCCCTTATGACCTTGGTGATAAATTAAATATTAATGTAATTCTTCCTAAAAGAGAAGAACTTGTCGCCGGAGCTCTTGATAAACCGGTTGCCAGGGAAGCTTTAAATGAGGTTCAAAAAACAAAAAATATAGTTTCCCGTAATCTGAGTCAATTCTATCCCACTGTTGTAAGTTCAATCTCATATTCTTATACAGATGGATTTGATGAATTCTGGGATGATCCAGTGGAAACCACCTCTGCCAGAGTAATGGCGAA